>JBCCKJ010000086.1:0-8515 GCA_039027455.1 Pseudomonadota bacterium
CCCAGATTCATTCGCCGCCTTGCGCGCTCGGGACGCTGCGCATAGGGGGTGACGCAAAGTCGAACCGGCGCGCGGACAGCGTTCGTACACCCTGCCGGATCGATCATTCGTCTTCACTTTTCTGGATCGACGCCGCTTCAGGTGTCTTACTCATATACAACACTTTACCGCCGGAGCCAAGAATGACCGTCATCAGTGACATGCACGCCCGCGAAATCCTCGACAGTCGGGGCAATCCGACCGTTGAAGTGGATATTCTGCTCGACGATGGCAGTTTTGGCCGCGCGGCGGTGCCGTCGGGCGCGTCAACAGGTGCGCACGAAGCGGTCGAACTGCGCGATGGCGATGCTCAGCGGTACAAGGGCAAGGGCGTTCTGAAAGCGGTTGCGGCGGTGAACACCGAAATCAGCGAGATGCTGGTGGGCGCGTACGACGCCGAAGATCAGCGCGATATCGATATGGCGATGATCGAACTGGACGGCACGCCAAACAAGGGTCGCCTGGGCGCAAACGCCATTCTCGGGGTCAGTCTGGCAGTGGCTAAAGCGGCCGCCAACGCGCGTGGGTTGCCGCTCTATTCCTATGTCGGCGGCGTCTCGGCGCACGTTCTGCCGGTGCCGATGATGAACATCATCAATGGCGGGGAGCACGCGGACAATCCGATCGATATTCAGGAATTCATGATTATGCCTGTGGGCGCGGACACGCTGACCGAAGGCGTGCGATGGGGCAGCGAAGTGTTTCACACTCTCAAGAAAGGTTTGGCGCAGAAAGGCCTTGCCACCAGCGTCGGTGATGAAGGCGGCTTCGCGCCCGATCTCGCCAGCACAAGAGCCGCGCTCGATTTCATTATGGCATCGATCAGCGAAACGGGCTTCACGCCGGGCGAAGACATCGTGCTGGCGCTCGATTGCGCGGCCACTGAATTCTACAAGAATGGAAAGTATGAAATCTCGGGCGAGGGGCTCAGCCTTGATGGCGCGGGTATGGCCGAATATCTGGCCAAGCTTTGCGCGGACTATCCGATCCTCTCCATCGAAGACGGCATGAGCGAAGACGATTTCGAAGGCTGGGCCGCCGTCACACAGGCCATAGGTGATAAGGTCCAATTGGTCGGCGACGATCTGTTTGTGACGAACCCCGCGCGCCTTTCGCAAGGGATTGCCGATGGTCTCGCCAATTCGCTGTTGGTGAAGGTCAACCAGATCGGCACGCTCACCGAAACGCTTGCCGCCGTCGATATGGCCGCCCGCGCGCGCTACACCAGCGTAATGAGCCACCGTTCGGGAGAAACCGAGGACGCGACGATTGCCGATCTCGCGGTGGCGACGAATTGCGGGCAGATCAAAACGGGCTCGCTCGCGCGTTCCGATCGGCTTGCAAAATACAACCAACTCATCCGCATCGAAGAAGAGCTGGGGGATAGCGCCCACTACGCGGGGAAGGCCTGTTTTGGCGCGCTTTCGCGCTAAACCCCAGCCGGCTTAGCCCCGGGCCGCGCGTCGGTCGACGGTGAGGCTCGCGCTGTTTGCGAAGTACTCATCCATTGCTTCGAGAGCTCTCTCGGTGAGTTGAACCAGAACGCGGCGCTGATCGCGCGGATCGTGTCGGCGCTCGACAAGGCCCTGTTCCGTCAAAATGCTCAACCAGCGAAGCCCAGTGGTGGGCGGCGATGCGGACCCGATACACGCGCTGGAAACTGAAACGGGCTTGTCCTCAGAATGCGCGATATAGAGATCGAGCAGAATGTCCCAAGCGGGTTCTCCAAATAGCTCCGGGTCTCCAAAAATCGCACCGCGCTTCCGGCGTTTCGCGTAAGCGAGGCGGGCCATTTGCACAAAGCCTTGGCGACGAGCTACCGAGTAAGCGGAAGTGGTTTTGTTGGTTGGGATCGGATCATCAGGCCGGGCTGCTCCACCGGGGTCCAGCGGGGTTTGGCGCAGTCTTTCAACAATCGCGCTCAACTCATCCATCAGCTGATGGAAGTCGGAAATGTCGGCGTATGGTTCACCAACGCGCGGTAGGCCATCCGTGTTGTGGCTCAGCGCCCTTGGCCGATGCGTCAGCGCCTGAGAGGAACCTTCTCCTCTAGCGTGCCCGCCGGTGCGGATTTCCGTGACGGCCGTCTCATCGGGTTCGAGACTGTCCGCTCGCGAGTCAGCGCTGCGTCGATTTCCCAGGATTGGAAGCCGGCCGTGATCAAATGCGTCACCCATAGGTAGACGCCCGGAAAACAGCGCGCCTTAATTCGGCGCCATTGCGCGTGTCGTAAGCTACAGATGCCGACGTCACGGTTGTTGCGGCCTCCTATTGGGAGATACGCTACTCAGATAGTGCGACCCAAGCCCCTGACGTATACCCAATGCACGCAGGTTAGCGGAGCGCGACCGGCTTGGCTCTACGCACGAATACGGAGGTGACGATACACCTCTGCCTGTTCGGAATGACTGATCAGTGCAGCGCGCGAATAGAGCGCTTACCGATCAAAGCGTTGGGCCAATTCGAGCAGCTTGAGCGCCGCCTTGGCCGCTTCGCCGCCTTTGTCCTTTTGCGCCGGATCCGCGCGCTCCAGGGCCTGCGCTTCGTTTTCGGTCGTAAGAATACCGTTTCCGATCGCAATACCATCCATAGTCAAAGCCATGATGGCGCGAGCGCTTTCACCAGCGACGATCTCGAAATGATAGGTTTCCCCGCGGATCACCACGCCAATCGCGACAAACGCGTCGTAGCCGCCGCTTTCCGCCGCCAACGCGATGGCGCCGGGCACTTCAAGCGCGCCCGGCACGGTGAGCACTTCGACCTCATGGCCCTCGGCCTCGACAGCGGCTTTAGCGCCGGCGATCAGCATGTCGTTTAGGTGACCGTAAAAGCGCGCTTCGACGATGAGAATACGGGCCATCATTGGCCTCCTTCAGGAATGGATTTGAAATCGGTGATCGTGAGGCCGTAGCCTTCGAGCGCGACCAGATCGGGCCGGGAATTCGACAGCAAAACCATGTCGTGGACGCCTAGATCGGCGAGGATTTGTGAGCCAATGCCGATATTGCGCAGCTCCTCATCCTTGCTCCACTGACCAGCGCCCACACGCGAAGTCAGGATTACGATAACGCCTGAACTGTGCTCGCCAATCGCGCTCATTGCGCGTTGCAGTGTGTTCTGACGCGGGCCGGGCGCGCCCAGCACATCGTCAAAAACCGAGATCGGGTGAACACGGGCGAGGGTGGGCTCGCCTTCGACCACGCGGCCCTTTTGCAGAACGTAGGCTTCGTCATTCGCCACGCGGTCACGATACGTGATGAGGCGCCAATTGCCGCCGTAATCGCTTTCAAACGCGCTTTCGCCGAGCCGTTCGACGAGGTGATCGTTGCGCATTCGGTAAGCGATAAGGTCGCGGATTGTGCCGATTTTGAGATCGTGCAGTCGGGCGAATTCGACGAGATCGTCGAGTCGCGCCATGGTGCCGTCTTCGTTCATGATCTCGCAGATCACGCCGGAGGGGTTGAGGCCCGCCAATCGCGAAATATCGACCGCTGCCTCGGTATGCCCAGCGCGGACCAGAGTTCCGCCGTCGCGCGCGGCGAGCGGGAAAACATGACCCGGCGTCACGATATCGTCGGCGCCCTTCGTGGAGTCGATCGCAACCGAAACAGTCCGCGCGCGGTCGGCGGCCGAAATGCCGGTTGTGACGCCTTCCTTCGCCTCGATTGAAATCGTGAAGGCGGTCTGCATCGATTCCTTGTTGTTGCGGCTCATGGGCTCCAGCCCCAGCTCGTCCACGCGCCCTTTATCGAGCGCTAAGCAGATCAGGCCGCGGCCATGCGTCGCCATAAAGTTGATCGCCGCGGGCGTCGCCATCTGAGCTGGAATGATCAGGTCGCCTTCGTTCTCGCGGTCTTCGTCATCGACGAGAATGTACATCTTGCCGTTGCGCGCTTCGTCAATGATCTCCTCGATCCCGACGAGCACGGGCCGATCCTCGTTCGAATTGAGAAACGTCTCAAGCTTGGCGAGCGTTTCGGCGGTGGGGTTCCATTCGGGCTCGGTCGCGTCGCGCAGAGTGTTGGCGTGGAGACCAGCGGCGCGTGCAAGACCAGCCTTGGTCATCCCGCCTGATGTGACCAGATCGCGAACGCGTGTGATGGTTGATGTGCTCATGCGAGCCCCTTATCACATCATAATGTGATTGCAAATAGATGGGCAGGGAATGAGTGGTGTGTCGGCGCACCAAAAAGGGGCGGACAATAAGCTTGCCCGTATTGTCGAATGACCGATGATAAAATGGTGGACGCACTAGGGTTCGAACCTAGGACCCGCTGATTAAGAGTCAGCTGCTCTACCAACTGAGCTATGCGTCCACTGCCGATCGTGTCGGATTAGGCGTGCGATGCGGACTATGTTTGCCCTGCGTCTCGCGCGAGGCGATGCACATAGCGATCCGCAATGGGATATCAAGTGATTCGTTTTCCCGCTCAGCCCCTCGCAGGCCATCGGTGCTTATTTTGCGAACGGGTTCCAAGTCCGCTTTTCGCCGGATAAACGTCTTGGCTTTGAAGGATTGAACGAAATTATCGAGGCGAAGCGATCCATGGGATCGCCTTCGACAACGATCCAACCTTCGCTTTCAACCTGGTTCGCTAAGCGCAGCGCTTCGGGTTGAGATATTCCGAGCAGACCGTGAAGGTCGCGCAGAGTTGTGACCCTATCCGCAGCTTGTCGTTGATGAACAGCTTCCAGCAGCGCCTCAACAAGTCGCTGTTCTGGCACCGATTCGTTGGTGTTATCCATATATCTGCTTGCGCCCCACGCCCATGACCCAAGCCCACCGGTCGCGTGGACCATGCAGCCTAGATCGCCATTCCTGTTTGTGTTGCCTGACGGCGGGCGAAACTTTGGGGGGAACGCCGCCGTCAGGACTTGTGTCGAGCGCTCAACAATCTTCCAGTCGGATAGAAATCCGTCGGATGCGACCCAAACGCTCGAGCCTCAACTCGAGATCACCCCTTTGAACGCCGTTGACGTAAACGGAAAGTCGCCCAGTCGGGGGACTTGGTGTATGAAGGGGTGTCATGCAGCGTCATTTTGGGATGATTGAGGCTCTGGAGGACATTGGAGAGGTCCTGCTCTATTCGCGCACCGTGTGCCGCGAACAGGGCGCGGTACGCCAGAGCTATCACCTGACGCCGCAGTTTGAATCGCCGACCTCAATGCACACAACGGTTTTTGCCGATGGGTTCAGCGAGGACTGGCTTCGGCGGTATGACGAAGAAGACTTTCGGAAGAGCGATCCCATTCCAGAGCGGACCATGGAGCACGCTGCCATGCTCACATGGGAAGACGCCCGCACAATCGCGCCAAACACGCCCGAGAACGAGGCGTATTTCAAAGCCATGGATGAAGAGGGCCTGATCCACGGATTTGGATTGCCCCTGTTTGGTCCGAACGGTCGCGACGCCTTCGCTTCTTTTGACTTTGGCGTGCCCGTCTCACAGATTTCAAACGCGGCGCTGGGCGTCGTGCGGGCGGTGCCGCAGGCCGCGCATCAGCGGGTTAGCGTTTTGCTCGCCTCCAGGCGGGAAATCCCGGAGCTCTCAAGCCGCGAAGCGGAAGTCTTGCAGTGGGTGGCGCGCGGGAAATCGCTGAGCAGCATCGCGGGCATTCTCGACCTATCTTACGAGACGGTCAAAACCTATTGCTCGCGCATCTATACAAAGCTCGAAGTGTCCGATCGGGTCGGGGCGACGGTCGCGGCGCTGAAACTCGGTTTGGTCCGGATTTAGGGGCTCGCCAATCCGCCGCGGGGCGTGTTCTGATTCCAGCGGTGCACCATCATCAGCGCGCCGATGCAGATCATGTTGGTGAGCATCGATGAGCCGCCATGGCTCATAAAGGGTAGGGGGATACCGACCACCGGAGCCATACCCATCACCATCATCAGATTGACCGCGATGTAGAAAAAGATCGTCGCGCTCATCCCTGCGGCGAGAAGGCTTGAAAACCGATCTTGGCTGGCGCGCGCTACATTCATCCCCCAGCGCAGGATAACGCTGAACACGACAATTACGAAAAGGCCTCCGACCAGCCCCCACTCTTCCGCCATGGTGGCGAAGACAAAATCGGTGTGCGGTTCGGGCAAATAGTTGAGATGGCTTTGCGAGCCTTCGTTGAAGCCCTTGCCAAAGATGCCGCCCGACCCGATCGCGATCTTCGATTGGTTGATGTGGTAGCTCGCTCCGAGCACATCGCTTTCGGTGTCAAACATCGTGAGGATACGGCGTCGCTGATAGTCCTGCAGACCGAAGAAAAAGAGGAGCGGCGCGGCCGCCAAGGCCGCCGCTCCTGCCCCGAGGAACCATCGCATGGGCAATCCGGCCAGCAACATCACCACACCGCCGCCAAAGACGATGGCGAGGCTGGTCCCAAGGTCCGGTTGCATAAGCACAAGCCCGACGGGCAGCACGATCAAGAGGCCGGGTATAATGAGCGCGCGCCAATTCGTGACCATGCTGACGGGCAGCGAGGAGTAGAACAACGCTAAGGTCACCACGATCACCGGCTTCATCAGCTCCGATGGCTGCAAATCCATAAAGCCCAGATCAAGCCAGCGCTGACTCCCTCCACGAAGCGCGCCCATCGCTTCGACAATGATAAGCATGATGAGAACGACGACATAGGCCGGATAGGTCAGAAACCGGACCAATTCGCGCGGCAGGGCAGCGATGATCATGGCCATCACCATGGCTACGCTGAAACGAACGAGGTGCGAACTCGCATAGGGCTGCATAGAGCCTCCGGCCGCTGAGAACAGCACCAAGGCGCCAAAGCCGACAAGCGCGAACAGAGGGATCAACATGCCCCAAGGTTGCCGTGCGATTACATAGGGGATCACGCTTGCGCGCTCGGCCCTCATTCCGCGTCCTCCGCCAGCCCGAGTATCGACGTCGCGTCGGGAGGCGGCGCGCCATCGGCGAGTTGGTCTTCGCGCGGGACGATTGCATCGTCCGCGATCGCTTCCGATTGCTGCGCCGCCAGTCGGGCTTCGGCTTCAACCTGATCGAAGATGTCTTCGTCGCGCCGGGGTGGGGGGGTAACGGTAGCGCCGCGTTCGGCGGCGTAGGCGGCGTAGCGCAGCTCCAATCGCTCCTGCGCCGTCCCTCCCCATTGTTCTTCCAAGGCGCGCAACGCTTCCAGTCCCTTTTGCGGGTCGAACAGAAACGTCATGACGTCGCGCGCGATGGGATAGGCGGAGCCTGAACCGCCGCCGTGTTCGATGACGACCGCGCCCGCGTATTTGGGTTTGTCGAACGGGGCGAAAAACACAAACAGGCCGTGGTCACGATACTTCCACGGCCCGCTGCGCCCATCGGATATGTTGAGGGACACGACCTGCGCCGTTCCGGTCTTCCCGGCCATTTCAATGCCGTCGATCGGAAGCCGGGCGCGCCGCGCGGTCCCTGCGCCGTTGACCACATCGCTCATGGCTTGGCGGATGTAGTCGATCTCCTGCGCGCCAAAGTTGAAGGATGCAGCGGGTGGCGTTGCCCCGTTCATGATGAGGTTGGGAAGCACGATGTTGCCTGTCGCCAACCGCGCGCTTTGGACCGCGAGTTGCAGCGGGCTTGCCAAATAATAGCCTTGGCCGATCGAGGCGTTGACCGTGTCATAGGGTTCCCATGGCCGGCCAAACTTTTCTTCTTTCCACGTTGGATTGGGTACTGTGCCGTAGAACTGGCTGTTCACCGGCAGAGGGAATTGCTGCCCCATGCCAAAGCGCGTCGCCATGTTAGCGACATTGTCAAAGCCAACCTGCTGCGCGAAGTGGTAGAAATAGCTGTCGCAGCTTTGCGCAATAGCCCTGTTCATATTCACGCGGCCGTGGTTGGAGTGGCAGCGGAAGAACCGATTGCCGATCCGCCGCCCGCCGCCGCAGACGATCTCCTCTTCAGGATCAATTCCCGCTTCGAGAAAGGCCATGCAGTGCATCGGCTTGATCGTGGAGCCGGGGGGATACAGGCCTTGCAGTACCTTGTTGCGCAGCGGCACGCGTTCGTCCTCGCGCAGCATGGCGTATTCAACGCTGCCGATCCCGTCTGAGAAACTGTTGGGATCAAAGCTGGGCATGGACGCCATGCACAAGAGGTCGCCCGTGTCGCAATCCATCACGACAACCGATCCGCTCTCCAGACCAATTCGGCGTGACGCGTAATCC
Source organism: Pseudomonadota bacterium (assembly GCA_039027455.1). Classification (GTDB taxonomy): domain Bacteria; phylum Pseudomonadota; class Alphaproteobacteria; order Sphingomonadales; family Sphingomonadaceae; genus Erythrobacter. The sequence continues at coordinate 8,207 of JBCCKJ010000086.1, forward strand.
TGCAAAGGGCCATCAATGGTCAGCTGGATCGGGTTGCCCTGAACATCTTCGCGCGTGTCGAGATCGCGGATGATCCGTCCGTTCGCAGTCACTTCGACGCGCCGCGCGCCCGGCGTGCCGCGCAAATCCTGTTCAAACTGGCGTTCCAGTCCGTCCTTGCCGATCTTATAACCGGGCGTGACCAGTAATGGGTTGCGGTCTTCGAGCGCGTATTCCTCGGCGTTGGCCGGGCCAACATAGCCGATCAGATGGCCGACACTCGATCCGATGGGGTAGAAACGCGAAAACCCGCGCTGTGGCACGACCCCC
>JBCCKJ010000087.1:0-8466 GCA_039027455.1 Pseudomonadota bacterium
CCCGAATCCTTAGCCATTCCAGCGAGTTGTTCAGGCGAGGCGCTCGTCGTCAGCGGGGCAGCGACCCCGCCCGCGCGCACCGCGGCAAGAAACACCAGCGCGTATTCAATCCGGCTCGTGCCCAGAATCGCGACCGATTGACCGCGCTCCAGCCCCGTCTCGATCAAACGCGCCGCCAGCCGCTCGACAAGGCCAATCAATTCCGCCCACGCCACATCACCGTGATCATCAACAAGAGCGATGGCGTCGGGCTGCGCGCGCGCCCAGCCCGTCAGGATGTCCATGAAAGAGCCGAAAGGCTCTTCAAGCGCGGCAATGATCTGATCGCGCAGCGCCGGGTCTGTGGGGTTTGTCAGCATCGCGTGGACGGTGCCCGAGCGACGTCACGGGTTCAAGCCGGATTTGGTTCCCGCAACGCTAAATGGAGATTTCAACTAAGTCGTCCAATGCATCTTCAAGCGCCGGAAAACTGAACTGGAAGCCGCTTTCAAGGGTGCGCCGAGGTATGACATTCTGGCCCTCCAACAAGATTGACGCGCGCTCGGCGCCCACAAGCCATGCTACAAGCGACTGCGGCGCCCTCCAAACTATTGGACGATTGAGATGGCGGGCGAAGGCGCGGATAAACTCTTCGCTCGTCACCTGATCAGGAGCCACAGCGTTAAACCGACCGGAAAGCGAGCGATTGTCGATCAGGTGAACAAATAAGTCCGCGCAATCATCGATATGTATCCAGGGAAACGGCTGACGTCCGTCGCCGATAACGCACCCCAAACCCAGACAGAATGGCAGCCTGATAATGGGCAGGAAACCTCTCGACTGCCCCACACGCCATAGCCGACCCCAGAACGACTCTCGCCGCACCGCACCAAGCACAATGGCAATGCGGACCTTGGCGTGGCGAACGCGCGAGGTGTTGACACCTTCGGCAGCCTCCTCCCACAATCCCACAAGCTCAGCGGGAAAATCGATGCCCATGGGTTCCGCTTCTTCGTCAAGCTCGGGATAGGTGTCGACCGAGCCAATTTCCCCCGTGCCATAAAAGCATTTGCCCGCCGTCGAGATGAAGACCTCAGGCGGGTATTGCGACGCGTTGATCGCTTCCACCAGAGTTTGGGTGGTTTCCACGCGCGATTGGATGACTTCGCTGCGATAGGCCGCGTCCCATCGACGGCGGGGATTAAGGATGTGCAGCCCGGCTAGATTGACGACGGCGTCGCAAGGCGGCAACCCGTCTTTCGCTAGGCGATCCCAGCTTATCCGGTCAGGGCCCTCGAAGCGGCTGATCCACACCACTTCATCCCCGCGCGCGCGCAGTCTCTCTGTGATTGCGGTGCCGACAAATCCCGACCCTCCGCCTATGATGATCCGCCGCGCCATGACCCCAGCCGATAAACCAAAGGTGTTTTGCAACCGTTACCTTGGCGAATTGTTGACGCTTCGCGTCCAAGCAGGGAGAGTATTTCCACGCATAATAGCAGCGAGGCTTATCACCTATGGTCGGATCAAAGTGTACTTTGGCATTTGGGCTCGCGTTGGCCGGAATGGTAAGCGCGCAGGCGGACGCTTCGCAACCGGCCAACCCTCCGACCCGCGAAGACTACACGCCCAATTCTGAAAGCGCACCGGCCGCTCCCGCGCGGCCAGCTCCGCCGTCGATCCTTGCCATTCTAGCGCATCCGGATGATGAGATCACAATCGCTCCGGTTTTAGCTCGCGTGGCGCGCGAGGGCGGTCAAGTCACGCTCATTCAGGCCACAAGCGGTGATGTCGGGCCAGGTACAAGCAGCTTGGAACCCGGCGATGAATTGGCAGCGCTGCGTGAAAAGGAAGGGCGCTGCGCGGCGTTTGCGCTTGGCATTGATGAACCGATCTTCTGGAATCTGGGAGATGGGGAACTCGCTACGCTCGCCCGCGCGCCCGAAAGTGCGGCCAAGCAAGCGCTAGCGCTCACAGCCGAGGCGATTGAGGAAGCCAAACCGGACGTCATCCTGACCTGGGGCCCTGACGGCGGCTACGGCCACGCTGACCACCGGATGATCAGCGCCGTCGTCACTCAAGTTGTCGGCAAATTGGGGCCCGGCCGCCCCGAACTGCTCTACGCCGCTTTTCCTGAGGGGGAGGGCACGTTGCTGCCCGGCTTCGAGGAGTGGGGGACCACCTCCGAGGATCTCATCACCGATACGATCCGCTACCAAGCGGAGGATCTCGACGCGGCTGAGAACGCGATCAGCTGTTACGAAACGCAATTTGCGCCCGAAGTTCGGGCGGGTCTTGTCGGCCTGCTCCATGAGAGCGTTTGGCAGGGCAAAATCCACTTTCGATTGGCTTTTCCCGCACCGCGCTGAGCACGCTAAGACCGTTCGTGAGCGATCGGTGGAAAAGCTGATCTGGATCGGCGAGAGTATTTGGGAAATGCGGTGATCGGCCCTATATAATGGGCATGGACGAGAGCAGCACCAATTCCCCGGAAAACACCCGCCAAGGCGGCGAATATGGCGCCGATTCCATCAAGGTGCTCAAAGGCCTTGATGCGGTGCGCAAACGCCCCGGTATGTATATCGGCGACACCGACGATGGCTCGGGCCTGCACCACATGGTGTTCGAAGTGTCCGACAACGCGATCGACGAAGCTCTGGCCGGGCATTGCGACCTTGTTCTGATCGAGTTGAACCCCGATGGCAGCGTCAGCGTTGAGGACAACGGACGCGGCATTCCGGTGGGCATGCACAAGGAAGAGGGCGTCTCGGCGGCTGAAGTCATCATGACGCAGCTTCACGCGGGCGGAAAATTCGAAAACACGTCGGACGACAACGCCTACAAAGTCTCCGGAGGCCTGCACGGCGTGGGCGTCTCGGTAGTGAACGCGCTTTCCGAATGGCTTGAGCTGAAGATCTGGCGCGATGGCAAAGAGCATTGGATGCGCTTTGAGCACGGCGACAGCGTCGGCCCGCTCAAAGTTCTGGGCGATGCACCCAAAGTGGATCAGACCCCCGACGAAAACGGGTTCAAGAAGGGCACGCGTGTCACCTTCCACCACTCGAATGAAACGTTCAAGAACGTCACCGAATACGATTTCGACAAGCTGGAGCATCGCTATCGCGAGCTCGCTTTTCTCAATTCGGGCGTGCATATCCTGCTGCGCGATAAGCGGCACGAAGAACCGATCGAGCACGACCTGTTTTACGAGGGCGGCATCGCGGCCTTCGTAAAATGGCTTGACCGTAACAAGGAAGCGCTGATCGCCGAGCCGATTTCGGTGTCAGCAGAGAAAGACGGCATCGGCATCGACGTCGCTCTGGAATGGAACGACAGCTATTACGAAAACGTCCTTACTTTCACCAACAACATCCCGCAGCGCGACGGAGGAACGCACTTGGCGGCTTTCCGCGCGGCGCTGACGCGCACGCTCAACGGCTATGCTGATCGCTCCGGCCTGCTGAAGAAGGAAAAGGTCTCGCTTTCGGGCGAAGATATGCGCGAAGGCCTGACCGCCATAGTCAGCGTGAAGCTGCCCGATCCCAAGTTCTCTTCGCAGACCAAGGACAAGCTGGTTTCCTCCGAGGTTCGCCAGCCGCTTGAGTCGCTGATGAGCGAGAAGATGAACGATTGGCTCGAAGAGAACCCGAACGACGCCAAGGCGATCATCCAGAAGATCGTCGACGCCGCCGCGGCGCGCGAGGCGGCCCGCCGGGCGCGCGAAATGAGCCGCAAAGGCGCGATGAGCGTAGCCTCGCTGCCGGGCAAACTGGCGGACTGTCAGGAACGCGACGCGACCAAGGCCGAGCTATTTCTGGTCGAGGGCGATTCCGCCGGCGGTTCGGCCAAGCAAGGCCGCGATCGCAAGACACAGGCGATCCTCCCACTCAAGGGAAAGATTCTCAACGTCGAGCGCGCGCGCTTTGACCGGATCATCTCTTCCAAAGAAGTCGGCACGCTTATCCAGGCAATGGGCACCGGCATTCGCGACGAGTTCGACCTCGAAAAGCTTCGCTATCACAAGATCGTGATCATGACCGACGCCGATGTCGATGGCGCGCATATTCGGACGCTGCTGCTCACTTTCTTCCATCGTCAGATGCCCGAAATCGTCAAAGCCGGGCACCTTTTCATCGCGCAGCCGCCTTTGTTCAAGGTCGCCAAGGGGCGCAGCGAGGTGTATCTGAAAGATCAGCCCGCGCTGGATCGCTATCTGGTCGAAGCGGGCCTGCAAGGGCGCGTTCTCGAGACGCAGGGCGGGGCCCGTTCGGGCGAGGATCTGCGCGCGCTGGTGGACCAAGCGTTGCGCCTCAAGAACCTGCTCGCCTTTGTGCCGCGCCGCTATGATCTGGCGATTGTGGAGCAGATGGCGCTTTCGGGCGCGCTCGACCCGCAGCTTTCGCCCGAAACGCGCGCTGCCGCGCTCGATCTGACCGCCAGCCGGATGCAGATGGGCGATCCCGAAGCCCAATGGAGCGCGCGCGTTCTCGACGATGGTTCGGTGCAGTTCTCCCGCCTCTGGCGCGGCGTCACCGACGTGCACGATATCGACGCGCGCTTCCTCATCAGCACCGAAGCGCACAAGCTGCACGGCCTTGCCGGAACGCAAGCCGAAGCGTTTGCCTCACCCGTCCGCTTTGTCAAAGCCAGCGATGCGGTGGAAGAGCCCGAAACGGTACCGGCGGATGACGTGGAGCCCGATGAACCCGCTCCGATGATCGAAGACGCGATCATGCGCCCCACACAATTGCTCGACGCCGTCTTTGCCGCAGGCCGCAAGGGGCTCTCGATCCAACGCTATAAGGGTCTGGGCGAAATGAACGCCGAGCAGCTGTGGGAGACCACGCTTGATCCGGAAAACCGGGCGTTGCTGCAAGTGAAGGTCGAAGATGCGGACGTGACTGACGAGATATTCACTCGCCTCATGGGCGATGTCGTCGAACCGCGCCGTGAGTTTATTCAAGACAACGCGCTGAATGTGGCCAATCTGGACGTCTAAACCGCTTCCCAAGTGGCGTGTGGGGCACGCGCCCAGCGGTTCCATGGCGTGCAATTCAGCGCAAGCTATTCGTGGATGATATGACAGGCGAACCGCACCACACGTCCGAACTCAAGCAGATCAGCTTCTTGCTGATCTTGGCGGCGGTCACTTTCATGTTGGTCGTGATCGTTTGGCCCTTTGCGACCACGCTGCTGTGGTCAGCCTTGGCCGCGATCATGTTCCAGCCGCTTTACCATTGGTCGCTCAAGAAATGTCGGGGTCGCCGCAATTGGGCCGCCACGCTGGCGCTTGTTATCATCCTGTTCGCGGTTTTGCTGCCGGCTTTGTGGGTTGGAACGCTGGTGGTTCAGGAATCCTTCGAGATCGTCAACGCGGTGCGCGAAGAGCCGATTGATGTCGCCGCCTGGGTCGAATCTCTTTACAGCGCGTTGCCACAATGGGCGCAGACATTTCTCGATGATATCGGCCTGACTGATTTCGCGGCGATTCAGCAGCGAGTTCAGCAGTTTCTAGCCGAAAGCGCCGGGATTATCGCCAACCAAGCGGTCTCCATCACGGGCAGCGCCTTTGGCTTCTTGCTCAGTTTCAGCCTTGGACTCTACGTGGTGTTCTTTCTGCTCCGCGACGGGAAACGCATCGGCGAAACCATCCTGCATTCCGCCCCAGTCGAGCGCGAGATCGCCGACCGTTTAGCCGAACGGTTCCTTGGGATCGTGCGCGCCACGGTTAAAGGGTCGGTGGTGGTCGGCATCGTGCAAGGCACTCTCGGCGCGATCACCTTTCTGATTATCGGCATGCAATCCGCTCTCTTGCTCGGTGTGATTATGGGCTTCTTCTCGCTCATTCCCGCTATCGGCACTGGCATCGTCTGGGTGCCCGTTGGGGCTTTCTTGCTCATTTCGGGCGATATCTGGGAAGGGATCTTCGTGCTGGCCGCTGGCTTCTTTGTGATCAGCTCGGCGGACAACATCTTGCGCCCCATCTTGGTCGGCCGCGACACCGGGATTCCCGATTGGATCATCCTGGTGACTACGTTTGGCGGCCTTTCACTGGCGGGCTTTTCCGGCATTGTGATTGGGCCCTTGGTCGCTGGACTGTTCCTCGCCTCCTGGTCGATCCTGCAAGAGCAACGTGCCGAAGACGAGGAAGCGGCCGAGCACTACCGCACCAAAGTGGGCGCGGATGGCCGCGTCAAATCGGACAGCCCACCAGAGCCAGTTGCGGCAAACAATTCCGAGACGGCCGCTCAGGCTCGGCAGGGCTAGAGCCAACGCGATGCGCCCGATGGTCCAACCCGGAAGTCAGGCCGAACAAGTCGGGCGCTTGATCCTAGCGGTTGTGGTGGTGCTAGCTTTGCCCGCCCTGCCCTTTGGCAATTACCTGATCTATCCCTTTGTGATCCTCACCACATGGTTTCACGAAATGGGCCACGGGCTCACCGCCTTGGCGCTGGGTCAGGATTTTCAGCAGCTGCGGATTTTCGCTGATGGCTCGGGCGTGGCGGAAAGCCGCGTCGATGCCGATATCTCCGCATTTTCGCGTGCAGCCATCGCCGCTGGAGGCCCGCTGGCTCCATGTGTCGCCGGCGCGGCCCTTATTCTCGCCAGCGCGCACGAGCGCCTGTGGCGTTCGGCCTTATGGGCCACCGCTGCCGCCATTTTCGCATCGGTCATTCTCTATGTGCGCTCTCCTGTGGGGTTCTTCGTTTTGCCGCTGGTCGCGGCGGCTATTTCGCTGATCGCGTGGCGCGCACCCAGTAGCGTCACGCGGTTTACGCTTCAGTTTCTCGGCGTGTTGGGCGCGATGAGCATGCTGCGCGATTTCAACTACCTGTTCACCGAGAGGGCGGTGATCAACGGGCAGACGATCCTGTCCGACACCGGCCAAATCGAAGCCGCGCTGTTCCTCCCCCACTGGGTGTGGGCAGGTTTAATCCTCGCCATCTGCGCGGTGACCGTTGGGGCAAGCCTCAAATACGCGCTGTCGGAAAAGCGCTTGGGCTGGAGGGCCAAAAAGCCCCCGGCCAACGTGCTGCAATTCAAGCGCGACAAACGCTGAAAACTGTAGCTCAGTTAAGAACGCGCAAAGTGTTCACGCCCTGCGCCTGAGCGCCCGTTTCGCCGGACAAGCCGACGAACATCGTATCGATGATCCGCGCCAGCTTTTCCTCGGTCAGCTTGTCGCCAAGGTAGATGATGTTATCCGGGATCGCGTAAGTCGAGATCATCTGATTGATCAGGGAAAGCGCCTCGTCGATCTCAAGTCCTGGAAAATAACCGTCAGCCTGCGCCTGCACGATCAATTCGGCTAGATAGTGATCCGCCAGATCGACATAGCTGCGCACCTTTTCAAAGTTGGCGGCGCCCATTTCGGCGATCAGGACGAAGTATTGCGGGTCGTCGCGATAACGATCGCGACTGATTACAAAGCGCCGACGGAAGAACTCGTACATCTTGCGCGGGGGCGGCAAATCGCTGGCAAGCACCTCTTCCATCACGCCCATATGCGGGGCGAGCCAGACCTGCGCCACCGCGTCAAACAGCTCGTCGTAATCGGCGAAGATTTCTTCAAACCGGCTGCGCGCCAGCCCGCTTTCCGTGAGCGCAACGGAATAGGAGATTTCTGTGCCGCGGTCCTTGACGAGGTCCAAAACCATCTGCGCGATACGCTTGCGTTCGCTGTCCCGCACCTCTGGGCTGAGTGCCATGACCTTAAATCTCCCTGACTTCGATCTCAGATAGGATCGGATCAGACGGTCTTAAAGACATACAGGGATTTATTGTGCAGCGCAACATGCGGTGTATCACTAATGTGCAACACCTCATCGTATTCGCGCAAGCTATCAGGGATGCAATCAGATATCGTTGCGCCCGGCAATGATATCTTTAGCCTGCTGTTCGAGCACCTTATACCGCTCATAATCCGGGATTTTTGACCGGAACCACTCGGCAATCTTGAGCAAATCCTCGCCATAATTGCCGCTGGGCATCATCGGCGGGCTGAAGCCGATCGTGCGTTTGTCGTTATCCGCGTAGGCGAGCACGATGGGCACTCCGGCCGCCTTGGCAATGTTGTAAAAGCCAGATTTCCACTTGCCATCCGTCTTGCGTGTGCCCTCGGCGGCGATGACGAGCGCAAGCTCGGTGCGGCGTTTGAACTCGGCCTTCATCTGTTCAACCGTGTTTGTGCGCTTGCTTCGGTCAATTGGGATACCGCCCATATCGAGCATGAAGTTTGTCATCATGCCTTCAAACAGGGTGTGCTTGCCCATGAAGTTGGGCTGCACTTTCTCCGCTTTGGTGGCGCCAGCAAAGAAGACGAAGTCCCAATTGGACGTGTGCGGGGCGCCCGCGATGACGCATTTCTTGATGCCTTCGGGAAAGCGCTCTTCGATCTTCCAGCCCTTGAGCCAGTAGAAAAACAGGATGATCCGGTTCACGATCCGCGAGAGCAGCGTGACGTTTCGGGTCTCGTTATGGCGCAAA
>JBCCKJ010000088.1:0-8402 GCA_039027455.1 Pseudomonadota bacterium
GCGCGTTCGACTTTCGCCAAGGCGCCGCGATCCTCGACCCCGAAGTGGACATCGCTAATATGGAAAAGCCGGGTCGCCACTGCTCAATTGCCTCAATAATCGCGCGCCTCGCGTGTCACACACGGCGACGAAGGATTAGCCAAGCGGCCATACCATTGAGCGCCGTGTAGGCAAGGTAGACCCAGACCAGCTCAGGCCAACCATTCGCGGCCAGCAAAAGCGCCGTCAGCAAGACGCAAAACTCAGCCACCAAGCTCAAACGGCCCCCAATCGCCGCTAGAAAATCGGGCATTTGGCCAACCAGAGGATGCCCTCTTTCCAGCACGGCGCGATGCAGCGTGAAGTTGGCCACGCCGAGAATCGCGATGAATCCAAGAGCCCAGAACATAGATGACACTATGGCGTAAACGCTCGTCGAGTGAAGGGGGCCGTTAGTCGGGCGTTCTAAGACCCTGATCCAAAGCGTATTCTTTCGGTCGACCCAACACAGCCCACAATCGAGCGTCTGATGAACCGACCGATGAGCTCAGCTATTTCCATTCTCGTGAGGCCGCTCGGTTTCCCCGCTTCAACCCTCCTTACCCTGGTTTGAAGGCTGAGCGGTCCCTCACTCCTAAGGAGAGTTAGAATGAAGAACATCACCCTTGCGATCGCCGCTGCATCGATGGGCGCTGCCAGCGTTGCCACCCCCGCTCTGGCCAGCAACACCGTAACCAAAACCATCAAGGTCAGCGTCGACGGCCTCGATCTGAATACAATCAGCGGTCAGGAAACGCTCGAGAAACGAGTAGAGTTCGCCGCGAAAAGAGTGTGCGGCTACTCCGATATCCGCACCGACGCTCGGCTCCGCCGCGACGCTCAGAAATGCATGGCCAAAGCGCGAGCCGGCGCCGCGAAACAAATGGCGGCTATCATCGAAGACCAACGGCGCGGAGGCTGATCCGCGCTCACAACCCCGCGGCGCGGCTAACCCCTGCGATGCGGCCCTCTGGCGGCCTGGATGCATCTAGTCCCTGCGATCCAGGCCGCCTTCTTTTTTAGGACAGGCCCGTTTGAAGTGGCGTAACGCTGGTCTTTACCGACCAGCCATCTTTTTCACTTTTGAGAGATAGGTCCGACCAATACGGAGCGCCTCTCCGTTCATCAGTTCCGCTGACCAAACACCCAAACCATCGTGTCGCAAGCCGCGAATATTGTCGCGGCGTAGGATGGTGGAGCGATGAATTCGAATAAAGCGATCCGGATCCAACCGGGCTTCGAGCCCTGCGATCGTTTGCAGCAGCAAATAGGTGCGGCCAGCCGGAGAAGCGCCGTCCGCGCCAGCATTCGCCTCTTCGCCAGGCGTCGCCACGTGCAAGCGAACGTAATCGCGTTCAGCATCAATGCGATGCACCTCTTTCACCGCGATCCGAAGTAGCTCAGACCGGTGCGGCACCCACAGCTCATTAAGCCATTCGCTGGATTCTTCAGCCCTTTCGCCGCGTCGCGCGACCGCCCGCGTGATCGCGCGCGATAGGCGGTCGGCGGAAACGGGTTTGAGGACATAATCGATGGCTTCAAGATCAAAAGCCTCGACCGCAAAATGGTCGTGCGCCGTCACAAAGATGACAGCAGGCGGGTTCTCATATTCGCTTAACTTGCCTGCGACACTCAATCCATCGAGTTCGGGCATCGTCATGTCGAGCAGGATCAGGTCAGGCTCGAGCTTTTCCGCGAGACGCAAAGCCGCCGCCCCATCGCTCGCGGTTCCCACGACACGGATGTCTTCGATTTCGGCGCAAATGACTTGCGTGCGCTCAACCGCAAGCGGTTCGTCATCAACGATCAGGGTGCGCAGCGGCGCATCGGGTGAGGCTTGGTTTTCAGTCATCGCTATTGTCTGGCTCGTTTTCGCTAACGCTGCGCAAGGGCTGGCGCGTGAGCGGAATCCGCATTTCCGTGATGTAACCGCCTGCGTGCGGCGTTGAGGTAAGAAGCACATCCGGCCCAAAGCGCGCTTCTAATCGGTCTCGCACATTGGCAAGGCCAATGCCAAACCCGTGCTCAACGCCTGCCGGAACGCCCGGTCCATCATCACTCACGGTGACAACCAGCCGGTCGAATTCTTCGCGCGCGGCCAAAGTAATCGTCACCGTGCGCGTAACGGGCGACACCGCGTACTTCACCGAGTTTTCTACGAGAGGTTGCAGGATCATGCCCGGAACGCGCACGTCCGCCAGTTCACCAGGCAAGTCAAAAACGGGACGCAAACGATCCGGAAACCGCACGGCCTCAATCTCGAGATATTGGCGCTGCAAGTCGAACTCATCCGCGAGCGCGACATCGCTTGTTGGCTCATCAGCAAGAGAATGGCGGTAGAAGCGGCTGATCGATTGGATCATCTCTTCCGCGCGTTGCGGTTTACCTGTCATGACAAGCGCCGACAGCGAATTGAGTGTGTTGAAGAGGAAGTGCGGATTCACCTGATATCGAAGCGATCGAAGCTCGGCCGCTTTCGCCGCACTTCGGAATTTCTGTTCGCGCCGCTCGGCCGCGCGGGCCTGCTCAATTGCTAGGATCGCGATGTAGAGCGCCACCCAGATCAGCAGAATGTAATACCGAGACAGGGCAGAATCGATCAGATTGATCCACTTCTCATCAACCTCCTTCGCGTCTTGAAGCGTAAAGGTAATGACGTCGGGATCGCCGCCTTCTGTGCCATCATCGTCTTCTTGTTGCCACTCGCGCGGGCGCGGGATTTCGGCGAGCAGATTGCCATCCTCATCGCGCCGGATCGAAAAGCCGCGTTCTTTGGCGCTTTTCTGGACCACCTTTTCGAAGATCGGAGCGAAGAAAGTCGAATTCACCTGCGCAATGGCAAGCGCAAAAGGCATGGCGATGAACAGAGCGGCGACGAACATGACCCATCTCTTGCGCTGCTCAAACAATCGCAAGATCAGCCACATAAGGAATGTGGCGGCCATCGCGAAAAGGCAAACCAACGAGCGGCGCCAGAACAGATCCAGCTGGATATCCATCCCCCAAACGAAGCCGCGGGCTGAAATCAGAAGAAAATAGAGCAGCCACAGGCCGACTATCGATAGGATAACCGTGCGGAACGACACGCTGGTGCGCTTCTGAACTGTGTTTTCGTGGGCCATAGGCTATCCGTGCGAGATAGAGCCTCAACCCCACTATCGCCAACCACTTGAGTCAGCGCATTATCGGGAGAAAATGAACGTTGGTCGAATGCAGGCGGTGCCTAAACGCGCGAAAGCCACGTTTCACCGTCGATTTTCCGGCTGTCAGAGCTGCGCCCTCAGCTTCTTGGCTTAATCATCTCTGCAGGCACAATCCATTCGCCAAACTGCTCTTCGGTAAGCAGGCCAAGAGCCAACCCAGCTTCTTTCAGGGTTGTGCCATCGGCGTGCGCTTTCTTGGCAATCTTGGCGGCGTTGTCATAGCCGATATGCGGATTAAGTGCGGTGACCAGCATCAGGCTCTCGTTCATCAGCTTGTCGATCCGCGCAGTGTTCGCTTCAATGCCAGCCACGCAGTTATCGGTGAAACTGCGCGCGCTGTCGGACAGCAGACGGATCGATTGCAGCGCCGCGTAGACCATTACCGGTTTGAAGACATTGAGCTCCAGATGTCCGTGCGAACCCGCCACGCTCACCGTAGTGTGGTTACCCATCACCTGAGCGCACACCATGGTCAAAGCCTCACACTGAGTCGGATTGACTTTGCCCGGCATAATCGAAGACCCCGGCTCGTTCGCGGGCAGTGCGATCTCACCAAGTCCAGACCGCGGGCCGGAACCTAGGAGGCGTATGTCGTTGGCGATCTTCATGGCCGAAACCGCAACCGAATTGAGAGCGCCTGAAAGCTCAACAAGCGCATCATGCGCGGCGAGGGCTTCAAACTTATTCGGAGCGGTTACAAAGGCGTGCCCCGTCGCCTGCGCAACGTGCGCGGCAAATTTCTCTGCGAAACCGGCTTTTGAGTTGATGCCCGTACCTACGGCAGTGCCACCCTGTGCCAGCTCCAGCACGCGCGGGAGAGCATTCTCCAAGCGAGCAATGCCGTATTCGATCTGCTTGGCGTAACCTGAGAATTCTTGCCCCAGAGTCAGCGGCGTCGCGTCTTGCAAGTGGGTGCGGCCGATCTTGACGATATCGGCAAAGGCCTTGGCTTTTGCGTCAAGCGCCCCGTGTAAATTCTGAAGCGCGGGTATCAATTGCTCGATCGTCTCGCTCGCGGCAGCGATATGCATGGCCGTGGGGAACGTGTCGTTTGAGCTCTGCCCCATATTGCAATGATCGTTGGGGTGGACCGGCTCTTTGCCCCCATGCTGACCGGTGAGGATTTCGTTCGCGCGGCTGGCGATCACTTCGTTGGCGTTCATGTTCGACTGTGTGCCAGAACCCGTCTGCCACACGCTAAGCGGAAACTGGCTGGCGAGCGCCCCGTCGATCACCTCGCTAGCCGCCTGCACGATCGCTTCGCCCAGCTTTGCGTCCATCAGGCCCAATTCCATATTCGCCTTGGCCGCGCTTTGCTTCTGGATACCCAGCGCTTTCACCAACGGCGCCGGCATCGTCTCAACCCCAATTGCGAAATTGGCTAAGCTTCGTTGAGTTTGCGCACCCCAATGCGCATCAACCGGAACCGCGACTTCGCCCAACGAATCGGTCTCGATCCGCACTTTTCCAGTGGCGCCGAAGATTTCGCCGTTATTGATCATGTCACTCATCGAAGATCCCTTTGTGCTGGTCGATTGGTGCGCGCTAGCCCATCGCCGTCTGAGTCGCGCTCCCATAAGCACCGCGCGCCGCTCGCGTCAAAGGCCTTGGCGCAAGCCTCGAGCAGGTTTAGGGCGACTGCGGAGCAAGCGACTGGAATTTGGGAAGGGTTGACGACCTGTATTACCATCGCAATACAGTTATTCAGGCATTCAATGACAGATAGAGCAATGACCGGCACGGCGACGGCACATATGACGAACGACACCACCCGCGAGCGCAAGGCTATGATAGACAGTCAGCTGCGCACCAGCGGCGTGAACGAAGAATTCGCTCTGGCGCGGATGAACGCGGTTGCGCGCGAAGACTTCTTGCCGGAAGCAAAAAGGCCGCTCGCTTACATTGATCGAAGTGTGCCTTTCGACGGCGGCGCGCTTGCCTCTCCGTTGTTCTACGGCAAAGCACTCCTCGAAGCGGTGCCAACTTCGCTCGACCGCGCGCTGATTGTTGAAGGAGGCAGCGGGTATCTCACGGAACTCGTTCGCCCGCTGGTCGCCAGCTGTGATGCATTGAGCTCGCAGGACGCAGCAAGCGGCTCGGTGAGCGGGTCCTATTCGCTCATTCTGATTGACGGCGCGATTGAGGAACTACCCGAAGCGCTAGCCGCATGCCTTGAAGATGAGGGCCGCGTTGTAGCTGGGCTTGTGCTGCGCGAGGTAACCCGCTTGGCTTCAGGGAAGAAAATCGCCGGCCAGCTTACTCTTCAGCCACTGGAAGACATCGGCATCCCTGTTTTAGCCGCGTTCGACGCTCCCAAGAAATGGACCTTTTCGTGAAGACACGCCTCTTACTATCAACGCTGACGACCAGCGCTGCAGCGTGCGCCATGCTCCTTTCAAGCGGGGCTCGTGCGGACACGTTGCAAGACGCATTGGTGGCGGCGTATAACAACAACCCCACGCTCGAGGCGGCGCGGGCCAACCAGCGTGCGACCGACGAAGAAGTGCCTATCCGCAAAGCGGACGGTCGGCCAAACCTAGACGGAACATTCCAGTTTCTTGAGATTGTGCGCGCCAACGCCACAAACTTCTTCCAACCTGAGCGTTTTTTGACGTTCAACGGCAACCTTGGTGTCCCGCTTTATAATGGTGGCGGTGTCCGCAACGGGATCAAGGCCGCGAAGGAGCGGGTCGCAGCGGGTCAGGCTGATCTGCGCGGAACCGAAAGCCAGATTTTCAACCAGACCGTGGCCGCCTATCTGGATGTCCTCAGGACCGAAGCTCTCGCCAATTTGGCAGCTAACCAAGTTGACGTGCTGAGCGTGAACCTAGAGGCAACCAACGACCGTTTTCAAATTGGCGACGTGACCCGCACAGACGTTGCGCAATCGGAATCGCGCCTCGCCATCGCACAAGGCGATTTGCGCACCGCTTTGGCAAACCTTGTCGGTGCGCGTGAAACGTACATTCAGCTTGTCGGCAAGGCGCCAGACAACCTTGCCACCCCGCCACCCTTGCCGGGCCTTCCCAGCAATGTGAACGACGCCGTTGTCATTGCGCTTGAAAGCAACCCAAATCTTCTCGCTGCAAAAGAGCGCGCGGAAGCCGCTGGTTTTGACAGCGAAGTCGCGGGGGCCGGCAGGCTGCCCACGCTGAGCGGATTTGCGGGATACGATTACACCAACACTTTGGGCACGATACCCGATATCCCCGCGGATCCCACCGATCCCAACAGCGTCGTTATAGAGAGCGACCAAACTGCAACAGGTATTCAGGCCGGGTTGACCTTACGCATTCCGATCTTTCAGGGCGGACGCGTGGCCGCGCAGCAACGCCAAGCTTTTGCGCGCGAAACCGTGGCGCTTGAACAAGTTATCGAGGTTGAGCGCTCGATTATCCAGCAGACCCGGGCGGCTTATGAAAACTGGCAGGCGTCCAGAGCGGTCATCGAGTCGACACGCATCGCGGTCGAATCCGCCGAGGTCAGCCTCGAGGGTGTGCGCGCGGAAAATTCGATCGGCAACCGAACCATCCTTGATGTGCTGAACGCCGAGCAGGAATTGGTTTCGGCCAAGGCGCAATTGGTGACGGCGCGGCGCAACGCCTATGTCGCGGGCTTCACGCTACTCGCGGCTATGGGCCGGGCCGAGGCTCGCGATCTCAACCTCGATACCGGCGCTCCCCTTTATGATCCCGCTGTTAATTACAACCGGGTGAAGGGCAAAATCTGGGACTGGGGACGAGACCCAGAACCTGAGGCTCAAACCACCAGCACCGTTGACATTCCGGCGGCGGATAAGGCTTATGGACCGCTAGATATTGAGTAGAGACGTAGTGTCCCGATTCGGGACCAGTGTCACTCCAAGTCACGCGAGCAAGGGTCCGACAATGGCGAAAGAAGGCGAAGCTTCGGTCGAAGAGATTCTTGAATCAATTAAGAAAGTTATCGCGCGCGATAATCGCGGCGACGCCCTGCAATCGCGGCGAGATCGCAGCTCCCCATCTTCGGACGAAGAAAGCGATGACACCGAGGGGAAGGAAGCCGGTTGCGAAGCGTTGAGCGAGGAAGGGACGGATGAGATCCTCGAACTGGCTGATGTTTTTGCACAAGATGATCTCGACGCGGACAGCGCCACACCGGCAAACCCTTTTGACGCTGACGCTGACGCTCCCTTGATCACCGAAAATGTGCGCGGTGCTATGCAGGAGAATCTTGCTGCGCTCGCGATGATCTCTGAGCCTGGAGCAAAACCGCAGATCGTGCGATCCGGCGAAACGTCGCTTGAAGGGCTGACCCGGGAGCTTCTGCGCCCAATGCTGGCGCAATGGCTCGACGAAAACCTTCCCGGAATGGTCGAGAAGCTGGTTCAGGCCGAGATCGCCCGAATTGCGGGCAAGCGACGCTAAAAGCAGTCCTTGAACGCCCCTGCGGCGTTTGCAAATCGCTGGAATTGCGTTTTCTCTCGCGTTAACAACGCGCCCCATGAGGATGCCAAAAAGACACCGCGCAATGCGCGATCTCACCTTTCTTTCGCTTACAACGCTCAGCTTTGCCAGCCCACTCAAAGCGGAAGGTCATACAGCTGCTGAAAATGCGATCTCCGGGTTAAGTTCAAAGCCTATGTCCGCCGGAGATCTTATCACAATGCCGCGGCTGGGGGCTCCCATCGTCACACCGTCCGGACAATACGCCGTCTATTCGGTAACCGAGACAGACTCGGAGACTTACGCGCGTGCGTCCAACTACTATGTGATCGATCTCAAAACTCCAGGGTCTACCCCGATTGAAGTGGACTTGGGTCTGGACGCGTACGCGCTCGCATTTGGCACCGACAATCTCGTGTATTTCCTAAGCGAAGATCACCCGGATTCCGAGGCTGGCAAATACGCCCGCTTATGGCGCGCCGCGCTTGCGGGCGATGGCAGCGTGACCCAGCGCACTCTTGTTGCCGACATCCCGGACGCTGGCATCAGCGATTTCCTATTGGCACCTACCAACGACAAAGTGGCGTTTTTGGTCACGGTTTCGCGCGACTGCGCGATTCTGCCGTGCAACGATGCCTCCAAATCGATCGGCAGCGGCCGTCTTTATGAAGGCGACGCTGGTTTCTACCGTCACTGGGATCGTTGGGTAGAGTCGGGCAAGTTCAACCGCGTGTTTGTCTTTGATGTCGAAGATGGA
>JBCCKJ010000089.1:0-8331 GCA_039027455.1 Pseudomonadota bacterium
GCTGCAATCGACGCAAATCAACACAATCGGGGTCAACGCCTATCTGTGGCGCGCCGCGCTGGATACGGTCAGTTTTGCGCCGCTTTTACAAGCGGATAGCTCGGGCGGGATCATCATAACCGATTGGTACGCCAATCCGGCAAACCCCGAAGAGCGGGTCAAAGTGACGGTCGCGATCCTCGATCAGGATCTGCGCGCGGACGCGCTTCGTGTGGCGGCGGTCCGTCAGGTGGCGCAAGGCAACGCTTGGGTGGACGCACCGGTTCAGGCGGCCACCGTTCAGAAGCTGGAAGACATCATTTTGACCAAAGCCCGCGATCTGCGGCGTAAGGCTGTCTCGGGCTAAGTCCCTGACACAAGAGCGGAACGCATGACTGAGACCCGATTCGATCCGTCTTCAGCCGACGGGCGCTGGCAGCGCGCGTGGGACGAAGCGGGCACGTTCACCGCCGATTCGAACTCACAGAAGCCCAAAAGCTACATTCTCGAGATGTTCCCGTATCCTTCGGGCCGAATCCATATGGGCCACGTGCGCAATTACACGATGGGCGATGTGCTGGCCCGGTATAAGAAGATGCGCGGGTTTGAAGTGCTCCACCCCATGGGATGGGACGCGTTCGGCATGCCGGCCGAGAACGCCGCCATGGAAAAGAAGGTTCATCCGGGCGCATGGACCTACGCGAACATCGAGGCGATGAAGAAGCAGCTGCAAGGCATTGGCTTTGCACTGGATTGGACGCGCGAGTTTGCGACCTGCGACCCGGAATACTATGGCCACGAACAGGCGCTGTTCCTCGATATGTATGAGGCGGGGCTGGTTTATCGCCGATCTTCCGAAGTCAATTGGGACCCTGTCGATATGACCGTACTCGCCAACGAGCAGGTGATTGACGGCAAGGGCTGGCGTTCGGGCGCTGAGGTTGAAAAGCGCAAGCTCGATCAGTGGTTTTTGAAGATCACCGATTTCGCCGAAGACCTTCTGGATGGGTTGGGCGAGCTAGAGGATTGGCCCGACAAAGTCCGCCTGATGCAGGAGAACTGGATCGGCAAGAGTTCCGGCCTCGAGTTTTCCTTTGATCTGTCGAATGGCGAGAAGTTGCCGGTGTACACGACGCGTCCGGACACGATTTTTGGCGCGAGTTTTTGCGCGATCGCTGCGGATCACCCAATCGCTCAGGGTCTGAAGGAGAGCCCGGCGGTCGCGGCCTTTATCGAGGAATGCAAGAAGGGCGGCACCACCGCGGCCGAGCTGGAGACGGCTGAGAAGTTGGGGTTTGATACTGGCATAACCGCCAAGCACCCGTTCACGGGCGAAGCGATGCCTTTGTTCATCGCAAACTTCGTGTTGATGGATTACGGAACGGGCGCGGTTATGGGCGTGCCCGGCCACGACCAGCGCGACTTTGAATTCGCGACCAAATACGAGCTGCCGATTGCGCGCGTTGTCGCCAAAGACGTGTCCGAGGCGGACGCTCCGATGGGCGATGAGGCCGAGCCGGGCGACGGCGTTATTGTCAATTCCGACTTTCTTGACGGCATGAGCGTCGAAGACGCCAAGGCCGACGTGATCGCGAAAGCGGAAGAGGGGGGCTGGGGTGAGGGCACTACCGTGTGGCGCCTTCGCGACTGGGGCATTTCGCGCCAACGCTATTGGGGCACGCCCATCCCAAT
Organism: Pseudomonadota bacterium; assembly: GCA_039027455.1. GTDB lineage: Bacteria > Pseudomonadota > Alphaproteobacteria > Sphingomonadales > Sphingomonadaceae > Erythrobacter. The sequence continues at coordinate 1,672 of JBCCKJ010000089.1, forward strand.
CATTCACAGCCCGGACCACGGTCCGGTGCCGGTCCCGCGCGACCAATTGCCCGTCAAGCTGCCCGAAGACATCGACTTCGACACCCCCGGAAATCCGCTGGAACGCCATCCGACGTGGAAGCACACGACCTGCCCGCTCAGTGGCAAACCGGCGCTGCGCGAGACCGATACGCTCGACACTTTCGTCAACTCCAGCTGGTATTTCCTGCGGTTTGCCTCGCAGCCTGATGACGCGCCGTTTGACCCGCAAGAAATCGCCAAGTGGATGCCGGTGCAGCACTATATTGGCGGGATCGAACACGCGATCCTCCACTTGCTCTACGCCCGTTTCTGGACCCGCGCGATGGCGCATATCGGCAAGATGGATGTAAAGGAACCGTTCGCGGCGCTCTTCACGCAGGGCATGGTCACGCATGAGACATACGCCCTCGGCGATGGCAGCTGGCTGAGCCCGAACGAAGTGCGCAAAGACGGTGTGGACTGGATCGCGATCGAAGACGGCAGCCCGGTCACAGCTGGGCGCGTCGTCAAGATGTCGAAGTCCAAGAAGAACGTCGTCGATCCCGACGCGATCATCGCGGAATACGGGGCGGACGCGGTGCGCTGGTTCATGCTGTCCGACAGTCCGCCCGAACGCGACCTGCCATGGTCGCAAGACGGGATCGAAGGCTGCGGTCGGTTTGTCCAGCGCCTGTGGCGCCTCTTCCAGCAGCTCGATCCCAAAGCGAGCGGCGAAGATAAGGCGCTCGCCCGCAAAGCCCATCAGGCCATCGTGGCGGTCGCCGAGGATATCGAAGCGCTCGGCTTTAACAAGGCGGTGGCGCGCATTTACGAACTCACAGGCGCGACTGAAAAGGCCGCTCCCAGCGAAAGCCGCAATTTCGCAATCCGCACGTTGATGAGCCTTGCCAGCCCCATGATGCCGCACTTGGCCGAGGAAGCGTGGGCAAAGGCGGGGAACGAAGGCCTCATTGCCGAGGCCGCTTGGCCCAGCCACGATCCCGCCATGCTGGTCGAGGACGAGGTGACCATCGCGATCCAGCACAAGGGAAAACTGCGCGACACTATCACCGCGCCCAAGGGGGCGGCGAAAGATGACCTCGAAGCGCTTGCGCTGGCGAGTGAGAAGGTCCAGCGTTCGCTTGATGGAGCGGAGGTTCGCAAGGTGATCGTAGTGCCTGACAGGCTGGTCAACATAGTGACATGAGAAACGTACGCGCCATCGGTTTTGCGCTGGCCGCGCTTTCGATGCCGCTGGCAGCCTGTGGCCTGCAGCCGATGTACGCGGGCGGTTCGAGCGCGGCGGTTGCCGAAGGTCTTTCCGCCGTGGATGTGCCACCTATACCCGGCCGCGGGGGGTGGCTGTTGCGCAACGCCTTGCTTGAGCGTTTTCAAGCTGGTGGACAGGCGTCCCCCGCCTATCGCCTCGATGTAAGGGTCGACGACGCTTTGGAAGCCTTGGGTGTTCTCAACGATGACACGATCAGCCGCGAGCGGCGCATCCTGCGCACGCGTTACCAGCTGATCGAGCTTGGCACGGGTGAGATTCTGCTGGACGCGACCGCAGGGTCTGATGCGGGAATTGACGTGGTCTCGAGCGAGTACGCCACCATCGCTGCCGAACAGACCGCGCTTGAGAATCTCTCGAGAGAGGTCGCGGATCGGATGGCTATTCAGGTCGCGCTGACCCTGCGCGAGCGCGCCGAGGCGACGCCTTGAAGGCGGCCAATAAGGATTTCGCGCGCGGGCTTCCTCGGTCGGCGCAAAAGGCCTCGATTTTCTTTTTTTGCGGACCGGATGAAGCGGGTGCGAGCGCCGCGGCCGAAAAGGTCGTCTCGGCGTTGCCCGAGGCGGGTGAGCGCGTGGAGCTTTCCGGGGCCGATCTCCGGCGCGATCCCGCCAGCCTTGGCGATGAAGCGCGCTCGACGTCGTTGTTCGGCGAAACGCGTCATATCTTCGTGCGCGCTAGCGGCGACGAAGCGCACGACGCGCTCAAGACGCTAATCGAAACCGGAGAAGCAGGCGCAGGCGATTGCGCGCCCGTGATCGTCGTCGCCACTTCGGCAACGGACAAGTCCCGCACAGCCAAGCTGCTTGAGAAGCGCGACGATGCGCTCGTCGGAATGTTCTACGCCCCGGACATATCCTCTGTGGCCGCGTCGGTTCGAGCGATGGCAGATGCGGCCGGCTTGCGGCTGGGCGGGGACCTTGCCGAGCGTATTGCGCGCGCAGCCGGCCTTGATGTTCGGCTGGCGCAATCCGAAGTCGACAAACTCGCGCTATACTGCGGCGCAGACCCGCAATCCCCGTGCCCGGCCAGCGTAGACGACTACGCCGAAATCGGCGCCGCGACGGAAGAAGACGGGTTTCAGCCGTTGGTGAACGCCGTCCTTGGCGGAGAGCTTGGCCGCCTGCCGCGGGAGCTGCATCGCATGCGCGAACTGGGCTTGAACCCGGTCGGCCTTTTGCTGGCGATTGAGCGGCGCGCCTCGCAGTTGGCTCAGTTAACCGCCAAGCTTGGGCCGCGCGGCACTCTTGATAACCTCAATCGGGGAGAGAAGGCGCAATTGGGCGTCTTCTGGCGGGAAGAGCGCGACATTCGACAACAATTCGCCCGCTGGAACCGCCCCGTTTCGCGGGGATCTCAAACCAGCCGCCTCGATCGCCTTGTTCCGCGCCTGACAGCCCTTCACCAAAACCTGCTTGCCAACAGCCAGGCAGCCGAAACGCTTTTGGCGCAAGAGCTGGCTGAGATTGCCCGTTTTGCGGCACGCCGGTGATTTTTTGGGCTGTGGGCCCGCGGGTGTCTGCAAAACGGTAAATTTTCATCGTAAACGAATTCATAAGTAATTCGCCGTAACCCATCGTTTCGTCACGGGGACACGCGCATATGAACAAGCCTGGCGCTCTGCCGCTTGAGATAACCCAGACCGATTCAGTGCAGCGCAAGATAGCTGCACCGCTTGAACGTCGTCGCTTGCGCGCTTACGCACTCTTGCTTTTGATCGATGCGATAGTGATGCACGGCGCGTTCATGCTGGCCTCCTGGACCTATCACAGCCGGTGGTGGGACGCCGAAACGATGCTGGCCGGCCAAGCTTTGCTGCCGCTCTATTTCACCATTGCCTTATACAATCGCACCTACGGGATGGACGCGCTGGCCGATTTGATGTTTGCGATCCGCCAGGCTTTAACTGCCTTGGCTATCTCTGCTGCCCTGCTCATATTTTTGGCCTTCTACACCAAGTCGAGCTCCGATTTCTCACGTGTCTCGGTGACGCTGGGCTTTGTTTTCTTTGCCGCATCTGTCGTCGCGGTGCGTTGCTGTGTTCCGGTGATGATCAGGGCGTTTTGGGGCGGTAGAGTTCGCAATCAACTTGTCATCGAGGATGGAGGGCCTGGCTTTCGTCTTGATGGGGCGGTCGTGATTTCCGCCCAGAAGCTGGGATTGGACCCGACCGCGCGTGATCCTTTCATGCTCGATCGCCTCGGCAAGCTTCTCCAGAATCAGGATCAGGTGGTGATCAGCGCACCGCGCGAACGGCGCGACAACTGGGCGTTCTTGCTCAAGTCATCAGGTGTTCACGGTGAAATCGTGAGCGAGCCCGTGCAGACATTGGGCGCCGTCGGGGTCCATCGCTATGATGATCAGGCGCGCGCGACGCTTGTCGTTACAACGGGGCCCTTGGGCCTTCGTTCGCGCATTCTGAAACGAGGCTTCGATGTCGCGGTGGCGACGGCTGCGTTAGTAGCGCTTTCGCCCGCGCTCGTCGCCATAGTTCTCGCTATAAAGCTGGAAGACGGCGGGCCTATTTTCTTTGCTCAGCGCAGGCTGGGGCGCGGCAACCAGTTTTTCGACATGTACAAATTCCGCTCAATGCGCGCGGATAATCAGGACGACAATGGCAGCCGCTCCACATCGCGTGATGACGATCGTATCACCCGGATTGGCGCCTTTATTCGACGTAGCAGCCTTGATGAACTGCCTCAGCTGCTCAACGTTTTGAAGGGGGAGATGTCCATCGTGGGACCGCGGCCCCACGCGCTTGGAAGTCAGGCCAACAACAAGTATTTTTGGGAAGTCGACGGCACCTATTGGCAGCGCCATTGCCTCAAGCCCGGATTAACCGGCTTGGCGCAGGTGCGCGGTCACCGCGGCGCAACCGAGATCGAAAAGGACCTGACGGATCGCTTGCAATCCGATCTGGAATACATCGCCAGCTGGTCCTTGCCGCATGATATCGCGATTGTGTTTCGGACGATCTGGGTCCTGCGGCACGACAACGCCTATTAGAAGTGGTCAGCCTACGGTTTGGCGCTTCTCAGTCTTCGCGGCCTTCGTCGCTTTGAGGAACTGTAAACGTACCCCGCACACGGCCTTGCGAACCCGTTGCGCCCGCTGGTGCTGAAGGCGAAGCTTTGCCATCCACGCTCGATAGGCCGGTGTCGAGGTCGATCACCAGACGGCCTCCAACCAGAGTGTTGTCCCCTTGGCGCAAGCGCACATCACCCGCCATGGTGATGATGCGCCGGTTGAAATCGTAAACGGCCGTGTTGCCCGTAGCCCTTTCCCGTCCGCGCGAAACCGTTACGCCGCCCGTCGCCGTGATGCGCTGGAGCTCTAGCGATTGCGCGTCGACGTAATTGAGCAACATCCGCTGCGCCCGCACGGTGAGGTCGCTTTGCGTCACCACGACATCGCCCGAAAACGCCACGCGGTTTTCACGTTCCTGAACATCGATGCGGCCCGCGTCGACGCTGACGGGCGCTCGAGTGTTGTGCGAGGCGATACCTTGCGCGTGCAATTGCATCGATCCGGCGAGGGCCAGCGTAAGGGCAAAACTCAGCGCCGCCGTGCCGATGGCTGCGGGGCTGAGCGAGAAGGGCGACTTAGGCGCGCGTGTGTCGGTCATTCGGGCAGTCTCACTTTGCCGGGTGTCATCGTCATGCGCGCGTCGCCTTCAAGCGTCAGGGTGCGCGCGGACAGATCAGCGCGCAGAGTGTTGGCGGAAAACGTGCCCGCTGCGATCTCGCCGGCCACGCCTTTGTCGCCGCTCATTTCGCGCCGTTCGAGATCAACGGAAACCCCGTTGGCGGTCATGCGGTAGCCATCGGCCGCGGTCAGTTGAACCGGACCATCCACCGCCATGATCTCGCTGTTGATGTCATACGTGCCGCCATTGGCGGAAAGGCGCGCCGGGCCATCGGGAAGCAGCAATTGCGCGATCATATCGTCCATCCGAACCAAGCCATCGGCGCTGGAGCGCTGGACCGCCTCGCCCGCAGTGATCGAGAAAGGCCGGCCCAGATCGTCGCGCCCGCGATACATCGCGTTGTCCACGCGCAAACGCTCATCAATCACCGCCACCTTGTTGCGGTCGAGCAGAAAGCTGACCTCTCCGCGCGGCGACAAGGGCGTGATGATCATCAAGGCCGCCACCACGCCAACCGCCACCGGAAGCCCACGGGCGAGCGCGCTGACGAGCTTGTCGTGGCTGCCATTGGGCGCAGCGAATTCTTGCCTGCGGCTGCGCAGGGCCTTGGCTTCGCTGGTTTCGATGCGCCGCTTGATGACCATGGTCAGCCTTTCGGGTGGGCTCCTATTCGTGACTAAAGATATCGCGCTCCGCCCAGCCCGCAATATCGAGCAGCGCGCGCGTGGGCAGAAATTCGAAACAGGCTTCCGCCAGATGCAGCCGCTCTTCACGCTCAAGCCGCCGCGTCAGTTCCTCGCGCAATTGGTGGAGGTAGCGCACGTCGGAGGCCGCGTATTCGCGTTGGTCGTCGCTCAGCACTGGACCGCCCCAATCCGAGGATTGCTGCTGCTTCGAGATATCGACGTCGAGCAACTCTTTCGAAAGGTTCTTAAGCCCGTGCCGATCGGTGTAGGTGCGCACCAGCTTGCTCGCGATCTTGGTGCAAAACACCGGCGCGGCCATGACGCCCAGATAATACTGGATCGCCGCCAGGTCGAAGCGCGCGTAGTGATACAGCTTCACCCGGCTTTCATCCGCCAGAATGCGGCACAGATTGGGCGCGTCGTATTCGCTGCCCACGCCAAAGCGGACCAGATACTCATCGCCCGAGCCATCGCTGATCTGGACCACGCACAGCCGATCGCGATGCGTCACGAGGCCCATGGTTTCGGTGTCGACCGCCAGAGCGCCGGTGCCTTCGAGAACGCCAGCGGGCAGGTCTTCTTCATGAAAATGCACTGTCATCGAAGGTGCCCTTACGCCGATCGGGGATAGAGGGGAAGGGGCGTGTGGCCGCGCGGGGCATCGGCGAGTTAGCGTGCGATCTTATGGCGAATGACGACATTCCCGAAAGCTGGCGGCCTGCACTTGAGCCCGCGCTGACCAGTGCCGAAGCGCGCAAGCTGGGCGGCTGGCTGCGCGCGGAAGAGGGTGCGGGCAAGGTGGTGTACCCGCCGCGCGGCTCACGCCTGACAGCGTTGGCGCTGACTCCGCTGGAGGCGGTGCGCGTGGTGATCCTAGGGCAGGACCCCTATCACGGGCCGGGCCAAGCGCATGGGTTGGCCTTTTCGGTGCAGGACGGGGTCAAAATTCCGCCCTCACTGGTCAACATTTACAAAGAGCTGGAGAGCGATTTGGGTCTACCGCGTCCCCCGCACGGCAATCTCACCCGCTGGGCAGAGCA
>JBCCKJ010000090.1:0-8321 GCA_039027455.1 Pseudomonadota bacterium
AGCGAGCTTTTGCCCGAACCCGACGGACCCAATAGCGCGACGACTTCGCCGTGCTGGATATCCAGATCGATGCCCTTGAGGATATCGACCGGGGCCGCGCTGCTTCCCAGCGTTAGGGTCAGCCCGCGCGCGCTGATCGCCGGGCCAGAGGCGGCGGGCGATATTGGCGTCGAAGCGGCGGTGGAGGAGGGCGCGGGCTGGCTCTCAGCGGAGCCTTCGAGCGATCCGGGGGTGAAGGAGCTTGTTTGACTTGTCACGACAACCAAATGGGATAGGGGCAGGGATAGAGCAAGGACGGAATGAAAGGCTGATACATGCCAATACGAAGCAGTCGGGTGAAAGTTGCCATCGCGCCACTATTTGCCCTCGCTCTGGCGCTTGCCGCGTGCAGCGAAAGCTCCGTCGCCGATGAGGCGTTGAGCGTCGCGGAGGGCAGCGAAAGCGGCGCGGACGCGCTCGATCCGATCCCGGTAATGGGGGAAGAGGTTTCCATCCTCGCCTTTGGCGACAGCCTGTTCGCCGGATACGGTTTTGAAGAGCCGGACGTCGACAGTTACCCAGCCAAGCTCGAAGCGGCCCTGCGCGCGCGCGGCGTCAACGCGCGGGTCAGCAACGCAGGCGTTTCTGGAGACACCACCGCAGCAGGGCTGGGGCGGCTCGAGTTCACGCTCGACGCGCAAGGCGAGAAGCCGGACCTGTTCATCCTTGAGCTTGGCGGCAACGATTTGCTGCGCGGCCTCTCTCCTGATCAAACGCGCGCCAACTTCGTTGCCATGCTGGATGAGCTGAAATCGCGCGAGATCCCCGTGCTGATCATGGGCATGCGGGCGCCGCCCAATTATGGGCCGGAATATCAGCAGGCGTTTGACGGGCTGTATGGGGATTTGGCGCAAAGTTACGACACCGCGCTGATCCCGTTCTGGCTGGAAGATATCTATCAGGAGCCGCAGCTGTTCCAGAACGATCGCATCCACCCCACTGTGGAAGGGGTTGAGGAGCTCGTAAGCTCAACCGTAGTGCAAGTCGCTTCCGCGCTGCCCGAGCCAGCCGAGAGCTAAAGCGTTTCGAGCGCGCCGCCGCTGACACGCCAGATTGCGGCTTCTTCGGTGACGTCTTCGAACGGCGCAAGCTCGGTCCCCGTCATCCAGATTTGCGCGCGGCCCGCTCTTAAACGGCGGAACAGTTCGGTGCGCCGCACCGGATCAAGGTGCGCGGCGACTTCATCGAGCAAGAGGACGCTGGGCCGTCCCTCAGACGCCAGCGCGCCGTGCGCCAAAGTGATTGCGATCAGCATCGCCTTTTGCTCGCCAGTTGAGCACGAAGCCGCCGGAATGCCCGTTGAGGCCATCACGACGTCCAATTCGTCGCGATGCGGGCCGGTGAGCGCGCGACCGGCGGCGGCGTCTCTGGGGCGCTCGCGGGCAAAGCTGGCCAGCAATTCGGCAGCGTCGGTGGGTCCCCCGGCTCGATAGGTGAGCGCGGGCCGCGCGAACGGTTCAGGGGGTAGGGTGGACAGTTCATCCGCGAGGCGCGCGACAAGAAGCGCGCGTGCCGCCGCCACCTGGCTGCCATGCTGCGCGGCCTGCGCCTCAATCGCGTCCAGCCAGCGTGCGTCGCCGCGTTCTTCGAGCAAGCGGTTCCGCTCGCGCAGCGCGGTCTCGTATTGCGAGACCGATTTGGCGTGCCCCGGCTCGATGGCCAGCGTCATCCGGTCCACAAAGCGCCTCCGCGCCCCGGCGGAATCGGTGAAGAGGCCATCCATGGCGGGCGTCAGCCACGACACGGCGTGCCATTCGGACAGCGCGGTCGCGGGCGTATCGGCCCCGTTGATGCGCACCAGACGACGCGATGGGTGATCGGGTTCGGTGTAGGTGCCAAGCCGCGCGGAGACCTGCCCCTGTTCGATAAGGCTGGCGCCAATGGCAAATCCGGCAGGCGAAGCACCCTCGCTCTGCTTTCGCGCAAGATCAGGTAGCGCGGCGCGTCTTAGGCCCCGTCCGGGGCTGAGCAAGCTCAAAGCCTCCAGCACATTGGTCTTTCCCGCGCCGTTTTCCCCCACAAGCAAGTTGAAATGCGCGGTCTCGGTCAGCGCGCTTTCTTCGTGGTTGCGGAAGTTCTGCAGGGTGATCTTGGCGAGCGACATGGTCACTTTCGGCGTTAGCACGCGGCGGCGCTATGGCCAGTTAGGCTAGGGCCTTGAATCCCCAATGCTAAAAGATAGGAAAAATTACTAACCTTTCGGAATGATGAATGAGGCGTTCAGAAGCACAGGTCATGAAAACGGCGGAAATCTCCCGTTTTTCGAGTTTGGCACGCCTCCTGCATTGTTGTGGGTGTCCCAAGGGATAAGCCCAAAAGGACAGCAAAACACACTTTAGGAGAACTTTTGAAATGTCTGTCGCCGCCAACAACTTCGCCGCCGCCGCCTTCTCGATCATGATTTCGGCTGGCCTTTTCGCTTACGCCATCATCCCCGCAAGCCCGTCTTTGATGGTCTGAGACCTCTTGGTCTGAGGCAGGGACGGGACCCAAACACGCAACAAAGGAAACCCCCGCAATGTTTACGAACGACAACACAAATCGCCTTTTCGCCGCCGCTTTTTCGGTCGCGCTGACGATTTGCACCTTCGCTTACGCGATCGTTCCGGCCACCCCGAACCTCGCCTGAGTATCACCAACTGTCTCAACCCTCGAAAAAGGAAAAACAGATGCTTGCCCCGTTCACCTTCCCTCGGCATGTTAGCGATCAGATGCTGGCTGGCATTTCCGCGCTGACGCTGACCCTGGTGCTGATGGCTACCGCCATTGTCCCGGCCAGCCCGGCCATCGCCTCTAGCCCGCTCGCCATAGGAGTTCTGGCATGAACAAAGTGACTAACAGCAATAACGGCGGACCGCCGAAGAAGTTCTACCTCGACAAGAGCGACGCCAAACTGGCGGGCGTGTGCGGTGGTATCGCCAACTACTTTGGCATGGACGCCATGGTTGTTCGCCTGATCTTTGTCGCCGCGGCCCTTCTGGGCTTTGGCAGCTCGATCATCCTCTATCTGATCATCGCTCTCGTAGCGGACTAACGGCGCGAAACTCTATGCGGACCCGGTTTCGAGTGGGTCTCGCGCAGCCTACCACCACCAGACAAACCGGGAGGGGCCCTTTGGGGTCCCTTTTTTGTTTCATGCAGCCCCGTCCGGGGCTGCGTCCTCGCTAGACGTCCTCCGGCCAATCTTGGCCTGCGGACCCGCTGCGGGCGGCCGTTCGGCCTTGCGGTTTGCTTTCGCAAACCGTTTTCATCGCTTCTTTCCCATGAACGCGCTGTTTCGAAATCTATGATTTCGCAAGCGCGACGGCGCGCCCGCAGGCGCCCCGGAGCCGAAGATTCGGCGCAGGGAAGAGCGCCGAGGAGTTCGCACGGATGTGCGAACCCCGACTACATCGCGCTTATACCGCCATCGAGCTTGATTTCGGCGCCGGTCATGAAACGGCTTTCGTCGCTGGCGAGATAGACCACCGCGTTCGCGATGTCGTTGGGCTCGCCGACGAACTTCAGCGGGATCTGACGCGCGAGTTTGTCCATCAACACATCCTTGTCCAGCTGGTGCGCGCGCGCGGTGCCATCGAGGATCGGCGTGTCCACAAAGGTGGGGTGGACCGAGTTACAGCGGATCTGCATCTGCTTTTTCGCGCAATGCAGCGCAATCGACTTCGACAGCATCCAGACGCTCGCTTTAGAGGCGTTGTAGGCGGGCATCGTGTCGCTCGCGATCAGCCCTGCGATGCTCGAGATGTTGATGATTGATCCCGGCGCGTGTTCGCGCATCAGAGGCAGGGCCTTTTGGCATCCGTGAAAGATCGAATCGACGTTGATCGAAAAGCAGCGCTGCCAGTCCTCAAACGTGCAGGTTTCGATGTTTCCGCCCACGCCGATGCCGGCGTTGTTCACGAGCACGTTGAGCCCGCCCATATTCTCCCGCGCAGCGTCGACCGCTGCCTCCCACTGGTCGGGCTTGGTGACGTCGTGCGCGATCGCAAAGGCGGTGCCGTCGCCCATTTCGGCGTTGATAATGGCCGCGGTTTCCGCCGCGCCTTCGCCGTTGATATCGGTCGCCAGCACCCGCGCTCCTTCTTGCGCCAAGCGGATGCTGTGAGCGCGGCCCAGGCCTTGCGCCCCTCCGGTCACCAGAGCCAGTTTGCCTTCGCAACGTTTCGTCATGTGTGTCCCTTTTTCCCAGTTGTCTTGGTGTGTAAATGTCAGTCGAGATAGCCGGGCGTCATCAGCATCGCTACGCGCACGTCGACGCCGTGACCGGCCGCGCGCCATTGCGCAACAAAGTCCGGCAGATCGTTGATCGGCACACGGTGAACGGTGATGTTCTCGCCTTCTAAGCCGCCGCCTTCGCCGACCTTGGTTAGCCCGGTCGCTTTGAGCAGCGTGAACATTTCCGAGATCATGCCGGGCGAGGAATAGAACTCGCCCAAGACCTCGAGCTTTTCGGCGCGGTACCCGGTTTCCTCTTCGAGTTCGCGCGCTGCGGCGTCGGTGGCGGCTTCGTTTTCGCCGCCTTCGTCATCGCCGACAAGACCCGCGGGAATCTCGAGGCAAAAGCAGCCCAGAGGCACGCGATACTGGCTCACCAAGATCACGTGCTTGGTGCCATCAGCGTCTTCGTCAATCGTAAGGATAGCGGCGGCGCGAATGCCGCGCGCGCGCCCGACATATTCCCAGCGCCCGCGTTTCTTGGTGGTTATGAAGCGACCTTCCCACATGATTTCTTCGGGAAGATCGGCGTCGCGATCGCGAATGAAGTCAGCCTCGTCCATGTTGGGGGAGGGCTTAGACTTCGATGAGGCGATCGGGAAGCTCGTTTTCATCGTCGTCGGCGCGCGGGAAGTGCTGTGAGAGCACAAAGCCCACATCGCGTACGCCCAAGGCCAGACCTTCGGCGATGCGACCGCGTCTGATCTCTTTGAGCATGTCGACCATCGCCTCGCCCCACACCTCTGCCTCGACCAGCTTGGCGATGGGTTCGTCCGCGACGATTTCGGCGCGGTGCTCGCGCATCGAAAGGTAGATGAGGATACCGGTGCGGCCCATAGTCCGCGCTTCCGCGCCCACCTTAAAGTGCCGCACCGCCTGCGCGTGAACGCGCGAGGAGCGAACCGGGCCGGGGATGAGAGCGAATTTGAGCGGCTCCCAAAGCTGCGCCGCCCAAGCGAGCGCAAAGGTGAGCAGACCCAACGCAATCGTCGCACTGGCGATTTCGCCTTTGGACCATTCGTGGCCCCAACCGCCCATCAAGGCTTCGACCACGAGCGCGTCCCAAAGACCAAGGAACGGCGCGGGGAAGGCGGCAAAGACGCTCATCACCGTGAAGGACAGCGCCGCCGCCCACAGCAGCGCGACATCGGTGTAGCCGTCGCTGCGATCGGCAAGCACGGTCAGAATTTCGCCGGAGGTGGTGAGTTCGGCTTCTTCGACTGCGCTCGACACAATCCGGTGTTGTTCGGGTGTGAGATAGCTCATCTACCAGCCCCCCGAGGCGCCGCCGCCTCCGAAAGAACCGCCACCGCCGCCGAAACCGCCGCCAAAACCTCCTCCGAAGCCACCGCCGCCGCCCCAGCCACCGCTTGAGCGGCCTCCGCCAAGCGCGCCGCGCGCGATCGCGGTGCCGACTTCCCACAGGATGATGTCACGAGCGGTGCGGCCCCAGCCGTCATCGTCGTCGTCCCAATCGTCGTCGTCATCGTCGCGTTTGCCCCAAGGGCCTTTCTTGCGTTTCTTGTAGCGCCGACGTCGCTTGCGGCCCCGCAGGATCGGCAAGACGAAGAATAAGAACATGAACGCAAGCCAGATAAGTGCGCCAACCGGAAATCCGCCATCGGTTTGATCGGACGTGCGGCGTTTCGACGCCTCGGCGGCGACTTTGGCCGCTTCTTCCGGGGGTAGTTGCAACTGCGCGATCATAGCCTGTGTGCCTGCGACCACCCCGGCGGGCATATCGCCTTCGCGGAAGGGCGGCAGGATCACGTTCTGGATGATCAGCGCGGAGAGCGCGTCCGTGAGATAGCCTTCGAGGCCATAGCCCACTTCAATCCGAACGCGGCGTTCATTGGGGGCGACCAGCAGGATCGCGCCGTTGTCTTCGCCTTCCTGTCCGATGCCCCATTCGCGGCCCAGCCGATATCCGTAGTCGGAGATGTCATAGCCTTCGAGGCTGGTGACAGTCGCGACCACCAATTGGCGGTTGGACTGCACCTCCAGCGCCGCCAGCTCAGCGGTGAGCTGCGCCTCGGTTTCGGCGGGAAGAATGTTCGCCTGATCGACGACGCGGCCCGTCAGTTCGGGGAACGACTGAGCAGCGGCTGGAGACGCTAGCAGCGCCCCCACCGCGGCGAGGATCAGGAGAAAAGGGCGCAGCACGGATTAGTTGGACGTTAGGTCCAGCGTGGGCGCTTCTTCAGCTCCCGGCGTCACCGCCGAATAGGGAGTGATGGGCTCTGCACCGTGAATGATGTTCGCGCCGATCGTATCCGGAAAGGTGCGGATCGTGGTGTTGTACGCGCGTACCGCTTCGTTGTAGTCGCGAATGGCGACGGCGATGCGGTTCTCGGTGCCTTCGAGCTGGCTTTGCAGCGCGAGGAAGTTCTGGTTCGACTTGATGTCGGGATAGGCTTCGAAGCTCGCGAGCAAGCGGCCAAGGCCTGCGCCGATCTGGCCTTGCGCGGCGGCGAAGTTTTCCATCGCTTCGGCATCGCCAAGGTTATCGGCTGAGATCTGGACACTGGTCGCGCGGGCGCGCGCTTCGGTCACTTCGCGAAGGATGGTCTGCTCGTTCTCCGCCGCGCCCTGAGCGACTTCGGCGAGGTTCGGAATCAGGTTCGCGCGGCGCTGAAACTGCGCTTCGACGTCGGCCCACTTGGCCTTCGCTTCCTCTTCGGCCGCCGGGACCGAGTTGATCCCGCAGGCGGCGAGGCTAAGCGCGGCAACCGCAACAAAAGCGGCGCGAACGGTGTGTGCTATTTTCACGAAGTATCCCTCCAAAAGAAACACCCCGGCGCGCACGCGCGAGGGCGCTGAATCTCTGTGTTACTCATATAGGCCACCTCGCGCGGCTTTCAAGCCGGGGAGGGTGGGAGTTGACCGCTTGGCAAGGGGACGTTGAGGTGCCACAACGGTGTTGAAAGTGGCAACTAAGAGGGATCTGCCATGCTGTCGGACTTCAAGGAATTTATCGCCAAAGGCAACGTGATGCAGCTGGCCGTTGCTGTGATCATCGGCGGCGCGTTTGCAACCATTGTTAAGTCGCTGACCGACGAAGTGATCATGCCGATCGTCGGCGCGGTTTTCGGCGGGGCGGACTTTTCCTCCTACTTCATCCTCCTGTCCGTGCCTGAGGGCTTTGAAGGCGATGTGACCGACTACGCGGCGCTGAAAGAAGTGGGCGCGGCCATGATCGGATACGGCGCCTTCGTCACGGCGATCATCAACTTCGTCATCCTCGCCTTCATCATCTTCCTGCTGGTGCGCTACACCATGAAAGTGATGGAGCAGATGGAGAAGAAAGAAGAGGAAGCGCCCGAGGAACCCGCCGGCCCCACCGAGATCGATCTGCTGACCGAGATCCGGGATAGTTTGAAGAGGTAAAGTGGGCTTGGCGCTGGTGGCGCGGTTTTGAGTCTTTGTTTGCGTGGCCCCATCCGGGGCCACGTCCTCGCTAGATGTCCTCTGGGGAATCTTCCCCTGCGGACCCGCTGCGGGCGGCCGGTCGGCCTTGCGGTTTGCTGTCGCAAACCGTTTTCATCGCGTCTTTCTAATGAACGCGCAGTTCCGAAATCTACGATTTCGCAAGCGTGACCACGCGCCTGCAGGTGCCCCGAAACCGCAGATTCGGCGCAAGGAATAGCACCGAGGAGTTCGCCCGGATGGGCGAACACAAGAGAGGAGCGTTCACTTCCAATTTATCATCAAAGCGCTATATCGATCTCGTCGGGCAACCGACTATGGTGATAAATTGCGGCGTGCAATAGGCACAACGGACCCGGGGGCAGTACCCGGCGGCTCCACCATAACTCTCTGTTTCGGCAGGGGTTTTGACGGGGCCGAACTAGGATCGACGTGGGCTGAAAAGCGTTGTTTTTACCCGGGCTGAGTAACCCGTAATAGGCTCAAACTCATAAGTGCCAATGATAATGAAGCACTCGCTCAAGCGGCGTAATTTTATGGCCTAACGGCCTGAATTTACAAAACTAAAGCGCGGTTGGACCCACCGGGCAACAGAAGCGGATTCCGGGGGCCCGGGGGGGCCTAGCAACAGAACCCCCCAT
>JBCCKJ010000091.1:0-8260 GCA_039027455.1 Pseudomonadota bacterium
AAGGAATCGCCCAGCCTGAATGTCGTCGAACACCCGATCTACGATGTGTGGGTGAAAGACTGCGCGATGCGCTTTCCGGGCGACTCAGTTGAAGAGAGCTGATCGGCCTTGATCGCGTCCTCCGTGAACGCGGCGTAGGCTTGCCTTAGGCTCATTCTCGGTTTCCCCCGCGCCTTTTCAAGCGCCTGCAAATACATGCGTTGCGGCATCTCGATCGCGCCGAGCGAGGCAAGATGATCGGTCATGAATTGGCAATCGAGCAGTTGAAAGCGTGCGTGCCGCATCAGCGCGACGAGCCAAGCGAGCGCCACCTTGCTGGCGTTGTCGGCCCGCGCAAACATACTCTCACCGCAAAACACACGCTCGAAACCGACGCCGTAGAGCCCGCCAACGAGTTCGGGTCGGCCATCTGCATCGTCACCGGCGCGCCAGCATTCGATAGAGTGCGCGTGCCCAGCCTTGTGCAAGCCAACATAGCTTCTGGCGATGCGGTCGCTGATCCACGTTTCCGGATGGCCCGGGCGCGGCTCTGAGCAGGCGCGCACGACCTGTTCAAACGCCCGATCAATCGTCACGATGTATCGGTCCGAGCGCAGCACCTTGCGCAGACTCTTGGAAAGATGGAACTGTTCCAGAGGAAGGATCGCGCGATCGCGCGGCTCCACCCAGAAAATGTCCTGGTCCTCGCGTGTGTCGGCCATCGGAAAAATGCCGCTGCGATAGGCGAGCAACAGCGTTTCGACGGGTATGGCGGTGCGCAGCGGCGAGTGCATGATCGCCAAGATACCATCGCTGGCGCCCTATTCCAGTGAAGAAGGCACGCATTGCGTTGCGAAGAGCGTGGCTCGGGACGCTTTGCGGTGTTGCCACGCACGCAAGGCTTCGATAAAGGGCTCGCTCTCGTGCAGGGGCGTAGCTCAGTTGGTAGAGCATCGGTCTCCAAAACCGAGGGCCACGGGTTCGAATCCTGTCGCCCCTGCCATTTTCTCCCAAACTCGTGCGCTAACCGATTGTCGCCTTGCGAAGCGCCGCGAAAGCGATGGGCCGTTGGTATCGCCCTTGAGGATCGGATCGACTGATTGTACCGGTAACATCCTCAGATCGAGGGACTGTTGCGCTGCGGCAATGCGCGCGATCAATGACTTCGTCGGCGAGAGAAGGGCGTTATGGACGAAGTGCTGACGAACAGGTCATTTGCGAGCTTCTTCGATAGAATCTACGTCATAAACCTTCCGTCGCGCCCGGATCGGCTCGAATCCATTCGTCAGGAAATGCGCCAGCTGGGGATTGCAGATCTCGACGCGAAACTGTGTGTTCCCGACGCGCCCATTTGCGATGACGCTGGTGGATTTCCCACAAAAGGCGTTCGGGGGAATTTCCTAAGCCACTTGGGAAACCTCGAAGACGCCATCGAGAACGACTTTGAGAGAATTCTGGTGTTGGAGGATGACGCGATTTTTCGGCGTCGTTTGTGGCGGCTGGACTATCAGAGTTACGTGCTTTCTCAGGTCGAAGAGCACGATTGGTCGATGTGGTTTCCCGGGCACCAACTCACGACGCATGCCCGAGACGCGGCAAAGCCGGTCTATCCGACACAGACGGGCTTTCGATGGGCGCATTGTTACGCGGTGCATCGCCGCGGGCTTCGATCGCTGAGAGACTACCTTCAACTGGTGGCCCGTCGCGACGCTGGTCACCCGGAGGGCGGAAAAATGTACATTGACGGCGCCCTGTCCCACTTTCGCAAGCAGTTTAGCGATCATATCTGCCTTGTTTCGAACCCAGTCCTCAGCATCCAGAAGTCGACCGATACCAATCTGGGGCAGATGCAAGACCCGCTCCATCAGGGCACCGTTCCCCTGCTCAAAGGAGTGGCGCGTCAGGCCAAAGACGAGCTGTGGCGTCGAACAGGCTGGCGCCTTTCGTATCCTAAGTGGGCCACGTCGGCCTCGCATTGATGAAGCGCCTGGCGATCCTTCTTTCGGCGTGTATGGTCGCGGCCTGCGCCATCTGGCTTTTTTCGACCAAGTCTATTGCCAGCAACACCGCGCACTTCGTTGTGACGGACACGGTGGTCAACGAAGACGTTCAGCCCTTTACCGCGACAATCGGCGCGATTGGCAATGGCCATCGCTTGAGCAAAGACAGCGGTTTCGAGCCCTTGGTTTTCCGCACCATGATCCAGACGACAGCTTCGTCGCCCAATCGCATTCTAGCCGAACCGACCAGCCTTTCGAACTTCGACGCTTGGCGCACTGGCGCGCTCGACGGAGCTGAGGTTGAAATCCTTCGCATTGTGAACGGAGCGTTTCGCTCGGTGCGAAAAGATCGCGTGGCGGTAGGTGGGCATCAGGCCTCCGGCTGGATTTCGGTGCTTCCAAACGATCGGGTCCTGCCAAGCGACACCAACCAATATGAATTCGCTTGGGCGGCTTGGAACAGGCCCGGAGTGCCGTATTACTTCACTGTGAAGGCGGTCGATGGGCAAGGCCGAGTCTCTCAGCAAAGCCGGGTTGTCGAAGTTGTCCCGCCCGACCCGATACCCAAAAGAGCTAAGGCGGAAAAAAGCAAACTCGTGGCGCGGCGGGTCTCTCAGGCCGGGGCAGAGCTTCCGGCACCGACCGGCTTCACGGCTCAGTTGACCGAGCGAGGGGTCCTTCAGCTTGAATGGGATTTGGTTGATGGCGCACGTGGCTATGTCGTTTTGCGATCCGATGTTCCACCGGCTCAGCATCGCGGGTACTATCTTGCTCTTGAGGGCAAAGGCACCGCGATTGAGGCCGGAGACTTGGCTATCATTCGTACACGCTTTGTGGGTGCGGAGCGCGGCAAGCGCCTGACGAACCGGGTTTGGGCAGCCAACAGGCCAGGGCGAACGTTTCGGAACAGCTTGCTCGGTTGGTCCGACGATGCCGCCGGAGGCAACTGGGAGCTAGTCTCCCATGATCTGGACACACCCGTAGCCGAGCCGGGCGAAACACACCTTAGATTTGAGCTTGCCCAAGGGGAACGGTTCGCCGTCGGCCACTTTAACCATTCGGGCCTTGAGCAGAGTTTTTATGAAGTGCTCGAGCCCGGACGCCGATACCGTGTTGAGGTTTGGATGCGTGGGCGTTCGGTGTCCCCCGTTACGTTTGCGATCACTGGCTTTTATGCGGGTCGGGATAGTAGGATCGCGCCTGCGCAATTTGCCGTCACCCCCAGTTGGAAGCGCTATTCTGCCACGTTCGAAGTGCCCGTCGTTCACCCCACAAAACGACCTGGTCGCATGGAACTTCGCTTTGAAGGGCCGGGGCAGTTCGACGTCGACAACTTCCGGGTCTACCGCGATGATGCCGAGTTTCTTGCTCTCGTGCCCGAGGATGTCGAACGTCTCAAAGCCTCGGGCATGGGCGCGCTTCGCACCCATGCCTTCGTCAGGACTGGAAACGCGACCTACGACCTTGAAAGCCTGACCAACCAAGGGGGCGTGACAAATCTTGGCGGTGGTAGCTCGTTGCCCCAGATCCTTAACGAGATTGGGCGAGTGGGTATGGATCCATGGCTTCAGATTGAGCCGCACTTCACGCGAGACGAGTGGCTTGGCCTGGCGGAGTATCTTGCGGCGTCCTTTGATGTGCAAACGGATGATCCGACGCGTTATCCGTGGGCGGCCAAGCGGGCGGCTCAAGGCCATGGACCGTGGGTTGAACGCTTTGGCCGCATCTTTTTCGAGATCGGGAATGAGACATGGAACCCGCTCTTTCATCCCTGGGTGTTCCCCAGCATGAAAGATGCGGCCACAGGTGAGAAACACAGAGCGGGCAAAGTCTATGGTCTCTATCAGGAATACGTTTTGTCGATCCTGCGCGAGAGCGAACATTGGCCAGCCCTTGCGCCAAAACTGCAGCCGGTCATTGGCGGTCGGTCCGGTTCCAACGGATGGTCCGGGTTCGATTACGGTCTGGAGGCGATCGCTGCGTCGCCGAACACGCCCTACATGGCACACGCCGCCTATAACGGGGGTTGGGACGAAAACGAGGGCCCGGCGAAAAGCAACGCAAAGGGTCTTTCGAGCGTCCTGACACACGTTTTGCAATCCGGTGTTATTCGCGCCGCAAGGCACCGCGAAGCCGCAGCGCGGCTCGAAGGCACTCGTGGCGCGCCGGTCTTTACCGGAACCTACGAAGCGGGTCCGGGCTACGCACTGAACGGCCTTAACAACGCCGTGGTGAACCCCGAACAGGCCCAGCAGCAAGAATTCGCCATGAAGAGCGTTGCCGCTGGCACGGCCACTCTTGATGCCTTTCTGATGCGCGCCGCGAATGGACAGACTTTGCAGAATTTCTTCACCTATGGGTCCGGCGAACGCTGGACCTCTCATGCGCGCTGGAACGGGGGAGGGCAGACTTATCCGTCGTGGGATCTGCTGGCTTTGTTCAACAACGAAGCGCGCGGGGATGCGCTGGCCGTGAAAACGCTAGCGTCGCCCGTTATTGATCTTCCCGGCTCCAACCGGCGCACCGCTGTAAGCAATGGCCCGCTTATCTCGGCTTACGCGACGCGCGCCGGTGACCGCCTTACGGTGTTCGTCTTGTCGCGGCGCGTGCCCGGCTATCCCGATCCCTCGAATCCAGGCGAGACCCCGGTTACCCTTGATTTGCCGATTTCAGGAGCGGCGCGCCTCACCCGTGTGACGCAAACGGGTGACTGGGAAACCCACAATGTTGACCAGCAGGGGTCGCGGCTTTTGTCTGAAAATACAGCGGTGCCGGATTCGTTGCCCACGCTTTCAATCCCCGCGCTTCCTCCAGGCGAAACCATGGTCTTCATTTTTGACGGCGTGGAGTGACGCCGAAGCCGCCAGACTCCATACGGCCGAACAGACCGAGGCCGCCGCAGCAAACGGCTTGAACTCATCTCCACCCGTGCTTATTTGAGAATCGTTCGCGATAAGGAGGCGGGATTTGGAGCACAAGTTTTGGCACGAGCGCTGGGCCAACAACCAAATCGCCTTCCATGAACCAGAGCCACATCCTTTTCTTCGCGGGCATTTGGATCAACTGGGACTGACCGCAGGGGACACTGTGTTCCTTCCGCTGTGCGGCAAAACACTCGATATCGATTGGCTGCTTGGCGCGGGTTATCGCGTGGTCGGCTGCGAGCTCAACGAAGGCGCGGTCGCGGAGGTGTTCGAAAGGCTTGGTGTAACGCCCAAGCGGACAAAGCTTGGATCGGCGTCACGCTGGCAGGCGGATGCGCTCACCGTGTTTACGGGGGACTTCTTTGAACTGACGCAGCCAATGCTGGGTCCGGTGGACGGTGTGTTTGATCGCGGTTCGCTTGTCGCTCTGCCTGAAGCGATGCGCAAAGTGTATGTACCGCAACTTGTGGCGCTGACGCCGGGCGCGGGTCACCTGACGATCATTTACGACTATGATCAGTCGCAAACGGCCGGCCCGCCATTCTCAGTGCCCTTCACGAAAGTGCAGGCGCTTTACGCTGACACGCACAAAGCCGAGCCAATCGATACGCGCGCAATCAGCGGCCCGCTCGCCCAGAGATGTTCGGGCGACGAAATAGCGGTCTTGCTTACGCCGCGTTGAGCCTATTCAGCGGGTTCGGCCTTGCTTTCAGGGCCGTGATCCGCGCCTGCTGTCTTGTCACCCTTGGCGAGTTTGAAGACGACGCCCGAAAGCAGCAGCAGCGCGATCAGGTTGGGCAGGGCCATCGCGGCGTTGGAGATATCGCCCAGTCGCCAGACCAATGTTAGATCCTGGCTTGCGCCGACGTAGATGACGACGCACCAGAGCACGCGCCAGATCATATGGATGATCTTTTCGCCGCCCGGGCTGGCGCCCGGCACCCGGTCATAGATGAAGGTGATCGCGCGTTCGCCGTAGTAGCTCCATGTCAGCAATGTGGTGAACACGAACAAGATCAAAGCAATCGAAGCGATCACCGTGCCCAATGGAATGCCAGCGATGGGCAATGGGAACGCGGCGGCAAACGCGCCGCTGGTCATCGCAAAGCCTTCAAGGTCTGAATTCCACGCGTGCGCCACAGCCTCGCCGCCGCCGACAAAATCGCCTTTGACGGTCAGGATGACCAGGGCGGTCATGGTGCAGATAATGATCGTATCGATAAAGGTGCCCAGCATCGCCATGCGCCCCTGCTGCACAGGATCGTTGGTCTGCGCGACGGCGTGCGCGATCGGGGTGGAGCCTTGGCCGCTCTCATTCGAGAAGAGGCCTCGCGCCACACCGGCGCGGATCGCAAGCGCAATGGCCGCGCCGACAAAGCCGCCGGTCGCCGCCTGTGGGTTGAACGCGCCGTTGATGATGAGAGCAAAGGTCGCCGGGATCTCAGAGGCGTTTAACACCAACGCAATCACAGCCATCACGATATAGGCGCCCGCCATGAAGGGAATGACCTTCTCCGCCACGCTGCCAATCGACTTGATGCCGCCGATAATGACAACGAACACCGCCACCGCGACAATCGCGCCGCCGAGCCATTCTTCGATACCGAAGAGCTCGTTCAGCCCGTCGGCCACCGCGTTGGCCTGGATCGAGTTACCTGTGACCATCGCGGAAAACAGCGTTCCGATACAAAACAGGATCGCCAGCCACGTCCACTTCGGTCCCAAGCCCAGCATGATGTAGCTCATCGGGCCGCCGCGATAGGTGCCTTCTTCCGTCTTCTCACGATAGCGGATCGCCAGCGCCCCTTCAGCAAAGCCCAGCGCCATGCCGATCAAGGCGGTGATCCACATCCAGAAGATCGCACCGGGACCACCCAACGCGATAGCGGTCGCCACACCGGCGAGGTTACCCGTGCCGACTTGCCCCGAAAGCGCGGTGGACAGCGCGGCGAACGGAGAAATTTCGCCATCGCCTTCACCCTTGCGGGCCGCAAACAAGCCTTTGAACGCGCCGCCCAGATGCACCAGCGGGTAAAATCTGAGGCCGAACATGATGTACAGGCCGGCGCCCAGAAGCACGATCACCATTGGCGGGATGGGTTGTCCGCCAACTGAAAGCCAGGGGAGCAATTCCCCATTCCACGTGCCGCCCCATATGAAGTCCGAGATATTCGTGACGCGGTCAATCAAACTCACGCTGCCGGTTTCGCTGGCTGCCATGTGTGCGTTTATCCCCTATTGCGCCTTTGCGAGCGCGGATTTCGGCTTGAATGCGAATGTGTCGCTTTCGTGAAAGCGTGCACGCTAGAGCGGCAATTCCAGTGTGGCTAGAGGTGGGACCGCAAAACCAACGAGTTCGCTTGCAATTCGCCGCGCTCGGGCATAATGGCAACACGTCTCCTGACATCGCAGATTCTTAGAGCTCTTCCGCCGACCTTGTCCCGGAGAGCGATGAGACCTACCTGTCAGGTTGTATGGAAATTCGTCAATGAAAGCGCCGTTCGACCATGGCCGAAGAGAAAAAACAGAAGAAAACCAGCGTTCCTGAGTTCGTAAACCAGGTCCGCTCGGAATTCTACAAGATCATCTGGCCTACATGGCCGGAAACCTCGCGCACGGCGATCTTCGTCTTCATCATGATGGTTGTGCTCTCGCTTTTCTTCCTCGGCATCGACAGCGTCTTCAACGCTCTTGTCAAATTCCTCCTGACGCTCGCCTGATCGCGCACAGGATTTCAGGCCCGTATTACTTTTAAGGACACTCCATGGCTCGTTGGTATATCATCCACGCCTATTCCGGTTTTGAAAACAAGGTGAAGGAAGCGATCCTCGCCGAGGCGGACCGTTTGGGCCTGTCCGAAGGCGTCGAAGAGATCGAAGTTCCGACCGAAACCGTGACCGAAGTGAAGCGGGGCAAGAAGGTTCAGGTCGAGCGCAAGTTTATGCCGGGCTACGTTTTGGCGAAGCTGCGCATGAACGACGACATCTATCACCTCGTGAAAAACACGCCGAAGGTGACCGGTTTTCTGGGCAACAACAACAAGCCGCAACCGATCAGCGAGCGCGAAGCCGCCCGCTACTTTGGCGGCGTCGAGGAAGCCAAATCTGCGCCCAAGGCGCAGGTTAATGTCGACTACGAGATCGGCGATCAGGTCAAAGTGCTCGACGGGCCCTTCGCCAGCTTCAACGGCGTGGTCGAAGAACTCGATTTCGACAAAGCCAAGGTCAAGGTCAGCGTGTCCATCTTCGGCCGCGCGACCCCGGTCGAGTTGGAGTTCGAACAGGTCGAACTGGTCAAGTAAGCCTTGGCGGCCTCCTAGCCGTCCAAACCGACCGCGCTCGCGATCAACAGCCAGAT
>JBCCKJ010000092.1:0-8235 GCA_039027455.1 Pseudomonadota bacterium
CTCAGGCGCAAAAAAGCGCGCCGCCTCTGCCACCGAATGCATCGACGCGTCGTCGGCCGCGATGAACACTGCGCGCTGTTTGGCCGCGCGCGCCAGATCCGCCAGCACCAACGGCGCCGCGCCGCGCGGAAGCGAAGAAAGCGTCAGCGGCTGAGCGGCGGAAAGGATGCGGGAGAGGTCAGGCATCGATAGGGTCTCAAACGGCAAAGGCCCCGCGCGTTCCCGCACGGGGCTCAAAAGGAGCGGATTCTTCGACGCCAAAGCGCCAAAGGGAGGGCGCGCCTAGCGCGGAATATCCACGTAGTCGAGCTTCATCATTGTATCGATCAATCTGCCCTGAAAACGCTCGGGCACGTCTTGCGTTTTGAGCGCCCAGGCCATGATGTCCACGTCGTCTTCGGCCAGCAGATCCTCGAACCAGACGAGCTCGTCTTCGCCCCATTCATGGGCGTAACGATCAAAAAAGCCGCCGATCATGTAATCGGCTTCGCGCGTGCCGCGGTGCCACGCGCGAAACTTGGCGCGGGCGAGGCGCTCTTCGAAGCTCGGCATGTCGTTTGTGTCGGTGATAACCATGGGACGCGATCTAGCTCGCAAGCTCCCCGCCTTCAACTTGTCATTGCGAGGAGCCGAAGGCGACGCGGCAATCTAGGGCCTTACGCGCAGACGCTCTGGATTGCTTCGCCTATGGCTCGCAATGACGAAAGGGTGGTGTTAGCAGGTCGGCACGATGCGGCCCGATATTCTCAATCCCCTATTTGCCGAGACGAAGACGCTCGATGGCGTGGGGCCCAAGCTGGCCAAGCCGCTGGAAAAGCTGGGCCTGAGCACGGTGAAGGACGTCGCCTATCACCTGCCCGAACGGTTTGTGAGCCGCCGCGCCATCGCCAATCTTGACGAAGGTGGGGAGGGCGAACAGGTGATCGTCGCCTTGACACCCACCGAACATCGCGCCGCGCGCAATCCGGGGCGCGGGCCCTACCGCGTTCTGGCGCAGGATGAAGTGGGCAACATCGCCGCGCTGACCTATTTTGGCCGGGCGTCCTACACGGCCAAGAAACAGCTTCCGGTGGGGGAGAAACGCTGGGTGGCCGGGCGTCTCGACCGGTATGGCGACATGTTGCAAATCGTCCATCCCGACCATATCGAGAAAGAAAGCTCGGCGCATATGGGGCGGATGACGGAACCCGTCTATCGCCTTTCCGAAGGGCTCACCCAGCCACGTGTCGGCTCTTTGGTCGACCAGTCGCTCGAACGCCTGCCTGATCTGCCCGAATGGATCGAGCCGGGCCAGTTTGCATCTGAAGGTTGGCCCGCTTGGGGCGAGGCGATCAAGGCCGCGCATAAAGGCCCTAATGAAGCCGCGCGCGCGCGGGTGGCCTATGACGAATTGCTGGCGAACTCGCTGGCTCTGCTGTTGGTCAAAGCCGAAGGGCGACGGCGCAAGGGGCAGGCTCTGGCGGGCGATGGTGGCTTGCGCGCAAAGCTGGATTTGCCCTTCGAGATGACGGGCGCGCAGAAACGCTCGATCGCCGAGATCGAGGGTGATCTTCAGCAGGAAGCGCCCATGCTGCGCCTCCTTCAAGGCGATGTTGGCGCGGGCAAGACCGTGGTTGCCCTCGCGGCGATGCTGATAGCGTGCGAGGCTGGCAAACAAGCGGCTTTGCTCGCGCCTACCGAGATTCTCGCGCGCCAGCACTTTGAAACTCTGCGCGGCATGGCGGCCTCCACCGGGGCGGAAATCGCGCTTCTGACTGGGCGCGCCAAGGGCAAGGAGCGAGAGAGCATCCTGATGGGCCTGCTTGATGGCTCAATCGATATCCTGGTGGGCACCCACGCGATCTTTCAGGACAGCGTTGCCTACAAGGATCTTGGCCTCGTTGTGATTGACGAGCAGCACCGCTTTGGGGTCGCGCAGCGCCTGGCGTTGGCGGGGAAGGGCAAGCGCGCGCCGCACACGCTGGCGATGACCGCGACGCCGATCCCACGCAGCCTCACGCTCGCACAGTATGGCGAGATGGATGTGAGCCGCCTTGATGAGCTTCCGCCCGGCCGTCAGGCGATTGACACGCGCGTCGTCGCGCAGGAGCGGATCGAAGACATGATCGCCGGGGTCGAGCGGCATCTGGCGAGCGGGCAACAGGCCTATTGGGTATGCCCCATGGTGCGCGACAGCGAAGTGGCCGATATCGCCGCCGCCGAAGCGCGCTACGCGTCGCTCAAAGAGCGCTTTGGCGATGATGTTGTCTTGGTTCATGGGCAATTGCGCCCCGAAGTGAAAGACGCCGCGATGGAGCGGTTCGCCGGTGGCAAGGCGAAGCTGCTCGTCGCGACCACGGTGATCGAAGTCGGTGTCGACGTGCCCAGCGCCACCTTGATGGTGATCGAACAGGCGGAACGCTTCGGCCTCGCGCAATTGCACCAGCTGCGCGGACGCGTGGGTCGGGGCTCGGAAAAATCGGTGTGCGTGCTGCTGCGCGGGAACGAGCTTTCCGAAACCGGGCGCAAGCGTCTGGCGCTGATGCGTGAAACGCAGGACGGGTTCCGGATCGCGGAGGAAGATCTGGAATTGCGTGGTGGCGGCGAATTGCTGGGCACTCGCCAATCGGGCGTAGCGGCCTTTCGCATCGCCGACTTGGAACACGTGCAGAAATGGCTCCCCGCCGCCCACGCCGATGCGCGGCTGCTGATGGAACGCGATGGTGGCCTCACATCCGAGCGCGGAGAGGCCGCGCGCATCCTACTCTATTTGTTTGAGCGCGACTGGGGCGTGCAATTGCTGCGCGGCGGCTAGGCCACTAGTCTGGCATTTCGGCCTTCAGCTGTTCGATCACATGCTCCACGGCGACAGAGATGTCGCGCCACACCCGCTCGAAATCCTCTTCATCTCCGTAATAGGGGTCCGCAACGGTTTGGCCTTCGCGACCGGGCACCGAGTCCAATAAGAGCGCAATCTGGCTCTCAGCGCCTCGGGGTACACGGGAACGGATACCGGCCAGATTTGCGGTGTCGAGCGCGAAGATATGGGTGAACTCTTCAAAGTCCGAAGGAGCCAATTGGCGCCCCTTCAACTCGCTGATGTCGACGCCGTGATTGCGAGCGGTGGTGATGGCGCGCGGGTCGGGGCTTTCGCCGATGTGGTATCCGGCCGTTCCGACAGAATCGACGCGGCATTCAAGCCCCGCGTCTAGCGCGGCCTTGCGAAACACGCCTTCGGCCATCGGTGATCGGCAGATATTGCCAAGACACACGAAGAGAACCGCGAGTGGGGGTTCGACCTTTTCAGACATATCAGTAAGATACCTGCGTTAACCACCTTATGGCAAGGTTGGCCAAGAGCAAGCTGGAGAGAGTTGTATGCGTTTTTGGTCTGTGGCTGCGTGGCTCGCCGCTCTTTTGGCCTCTCCTGCCCACGCGGACGCGCTGCAAGACTTTGATGCGCTGCGCGAAGAGGTGTGGCAATCGGTGCTCGACAGCGACCCGCTGTTGGCGACCAGTCTGGGCGATCCACGCGGCAACGGGAAGCTCGGCGATCTCAGCCTCGACGCCTATGAGCGACAGGTGGTGGAAACGCGTGCGTTTCTCGCGCGTCTGAACGCGATTGATCCCGCGCAGCTTCCCGCGGAGAGCCGGGAGCGCATCGATTACGCGGTCATCAAGCGCGACTTTGAAGACAAGCTTGCCGCCGCCCAGCACGATCACACGCGCTTCGTTCTCTTCACGACCTACGCCGGCTGGTTCACCGGATTCGCCTCGCTGCCGGGCCGGTCGCCGTTCTTCACTGAGGCCGACTACGAAAGCTATGTGGCGCGGCTGAGCCAGTTTCCCGAAGTCAATCGCGATGGCATCGCCCGCAGCCGAGAAGGTGTGTCGCGAGGCCTATCGCAAGCGTGCGAGCCGTTTGAGGGGTTTGACGGGAAGATCGCCGCGCAAATAGTCGACGAACCGGAACAGTCGGTGTTCTGGAGACCCTTCGACCGCGAACGACCTTCAATCATTGCCGAAGCCGATTGGCAGAAAATGCAGCAAGACGCGCGCGCCATCATTCGCGATGAGGTTATGGGAGCCTATCGCGATTTACTGGCCTTCTACGCGAATGAATACGCCCCCAACTGCCGCAACGGCTTACCCGGTGTGTCTGAGACGCCGGGCGGGGCGGAGTACTACGCGCAACGCGTCCAAAGCTTCACCACAACCAATGTGACGCCCGACGAGGTGCACCAGCGCGGCCTTTCCGAAGTCGCCCGCATTCGCGCGGAAATGGAAGAGATCGCTGAGGCCGCCGGATACGCAAGCCGTGAGGCGTATATCGAGCATCTGCGCACCGATTCGGCCTATTACATGGGCGACGTCGACGCCTACGTCGCCCATGTCGCAGCGCTGGCTAAGACCATTGATGGCTTTCTTCCGCAGCTGTTCACGCGCCTGCCGCGCAATCCCTACACGGTGAAGCCGATCCCCGCCGCCATCGCTCCGGGCACGACCACGGCCTATTACCAGCCCGGCAGCCTTTCTGCGGGTCAATCGGGCATTTACCGGATCAACACGACCAAGCTGGATCAACGCCCCTTGTGGGAATTGCCCGCGCTCAGTCTCCATGAAGCGGTGCCGGGGCATCACTTGCAGATCTCGATCCAGCAAGAGCTCGACATGCACCCGCTCACGGCCAACACGGCGTATTTCACGGCGTTTGTGGAAGGCTGGGCGCTGTACGCGGAGCGGCTTGGCATCGAAATGGGTCTTTACGACACCCCAGCCAAGCAGATGGGGCGGCTCTCCTACGAAATGTGGCGCGCCAGCCGCCTTGTGGTGGACACGGGGCTGCATTCCAAGGGCTGGACCAAGCAAGAGGCGGTCTACTTTATGCTCGACAATACCGCTTTATCGGCGGCGAATATTGATGCCGAGGTCAATCGCTACATCAGCTGGCCTGGACAGGCGCTGGCGTACAAGACCGGCGAATTGAAAATCCGCGAACTGCGCGCTTGGGCTGAAGAGCAGATGGGTGACGAGTTCGATCTTCGGGTGTTTCACGACACGGTGTTAGCCAACGGATCGCTGCCGCTGGACGTGCTCGAAGACTATGTAAAAACCGCCTACACTCGGCCAAAGGGTGACTAGTTAGGCGGCTTTCTCAACCGATAGGGGCGTGGTCGTCGCGAGAATTCCTTCCACCATGCGCCGCACATTGACCTTCGCCTTGAGGCGCGTGCCCAGCAGCGCCATGCCGCTGACCTTGCGCTGGACGAAAAGGGTCTCGATTGGTGGGAAAGCCCATGTGTCCTTGTCCTGCGCGATCGCAAAGCCCTCTTCGCGCAACAGGTGGACAAAGCCGCGGTCGGCGAAGTTGAAGGGCTTATCCTCGCGCATCTGATCGATCACGATGTCGATCATCTTATTCACACGATCGGGGTGCTTTTCGACGACGATGGGCATCATAAAGCCCGCTTCGATCGTGGCTTCGCGCACTTCGTCGCGATTGCCGTCCAACCCCGCCACCAACATGTTGCGGTAGCCGTTGGACACGGCTGGATCGACCGCGCGGCAGGCGCCGAAGTCGAGCAGGACGAGTTCTCCGGTTGAGGGCCGATAGCGGAAATTCGCGAAATTGGGATCGGTCTGCATCACCCCGAAATCGAACAGCTCGCGGCTGACCAGCGCGAGCAGATTGCCGTAAATTTCGTCGCGGCGCTCGGCGGGTTCATCTTCCAGTTTCTCGATGGCGACGCCTTCTTCAAAGCTCATGGCGAGGATCGAACCACGGGTGAGCCCTTCGTGCATTTCGGGCACGACAAAGCCCGGAATGTCCGCCAGTTTCTCGCGATATAGCTGCATTTGCTCGCCTTCGCGCTGGTAATCGGCCTCTTCGTGAAGCTGGCGCTTCGCGGCGTCCAGCAGCTTGTCCATTTCAAGCTCGGGCGGGGCAAAGCCAGCCACCTTGAGCAGCGTCATGACATTATCGACATCGCTATCGATGCTCTTCGCCACTCCCGGATATTGCACCTTGATCGCCAGTTCCTGACCGTCGCGGGTCATCGCCTTGTGCACTTGCCCGATGGAGGCCGCCGCAATTGGGCGCGGGTTGAACCATTTGAACTGCTTGCGCCAGTCCGGCCCCCATTCTTCTTTCAGCACTTTGTCGAGTTGCTTGGCGGGCATGAAATTGGCTTGGTCGCGCAGGCGAGCGAGAATGTCGGACAGCTCTTGAGGGAGGAAATCGCCGGAATCGAGGCTGATCATCTGCCCCATCTTCATCGCCGCGCCGCGCAGGTGCGAAAGCTTGTCCGTCATACGGCGCACATTGCCGGGCGTGAGGATCAAATCGCGGGTTGAAATACGTTCGCCGCTCGTGAGGCGACGCGCGCCTTCGGCGGCCATGCCGCCCGCAACCCCGCCAACCAGGCGACCGAAGGTGCCGATGCGCGCCAGCCTTCCGGCGGGCACCGCGCGTTCGCGCGAGCGGTCGGAGGTGCGCGAAGGATCGTCGTTGTCGTCAGCCACTAGGGATCGCTTTCCGTCCGGTATCCAGTTGAAATCTGTGTGTGTCTTACAAACCCGCGCGGAGCGGGGGCGTTCCGCTCAAGCGACAATATAGGGACGCGCACGGCACAAACCCATCGCTCTCTTGCGGGAACCGCCGCTTTGGCCCAGCTTTGTGCCCATATGGATCACCACACGTCTCTCACTCCGGCGGCGCGCGCGCTTGGCTATGCGGGTCTTCTCCCGCAAATCCTTTGCGTTGCGCTGGTCGTTCTCGACAGCCCGTACCGCTTCAACTCGCTCTATATGGGGTTTGTCTATCCCGCCGTGATCTTCAGCTTTCTGGGCGGTGTGTGGTGGGGGCAGTCGATTGCCAAGCTCGGCGCGGCGAGCGCGGGCTCCTACATCATCTCGGTTATGCCCAGCCTGATCGCAGCGGCGCTGTTTGTGCCCTATCTGGAAGGGTGGGAATGGCCCGGACCAGCGCTGCTTTATCTTGGTGCCTTCATCGCTTTAAGCCCCATGGTGGATCGCTCGCTCGGATACGCGGCGCCCGATTTCCTGCGGCTGCGCTGGCATCTTTCGCTGGGGCTAGGGGGCTTGACGATACTGTTGGGCTTCCTCGCCATGCAGGTCATGGCGCCCAAAGAGGTGCCGCGCATCATAAACCCTCACACCAATGTGAACGTCGACGAATTCACCTGAGCTTTGCGAAGCATTGAAGAACCGGCGGCCCGCTCTTATGATATGACGTATCATAAAGAGCAGCCATCCGGAGCCCCAATGCCCAGTTTCGTTCTCCCCGAGGAAAAGCGCCTCCCCGTTACCGTCCTTTCCGGCTTCCTTGGCGCGGGCAAGACGACGCTGCTCAACCACATCCTTTCCAATCGAGAGGGCAAGCGCGTCGCGGTGATTGTCAACGACATGTCGGAGGTGAATATTGACGCTGATCTGGTGCGCGGCGGCGAGGCGGCACTTTCGCGGTCCGAAGAAACACTGGTCGAGATGACCAATGGCTGCATCTGCTGCACGCTGCGCGATGACCTTTTGAAGGAGGTCCGCACTCTCGCGGAGGAAGGGCGCTTCGATTACCTCGTGATTGAAAGCACCGGCATTTCCGAACCGCTTCCGGTCGCCGCCACATTCTCCTTCCGCGACGAAGAGGGACAGTCGCTCGGCGATGTCTCGCAGATCGACACGATGGTGACCGTAGTCGACGCGGTGAACTTGCTGGCTGATTACTCAAGCAGCGATTTGCTTTCCGCCCGCGGCGAGACCGCCGGTGAAGAAGACGATCGCAGCCTTGTGGGCCTGTTGGTTGAGCAGATTGAGTTCGCCGATGTTGTGATCGTCAACAAGGCCAAGGATGTGAGCCCCGAACATCTCGCGATGGTGAAGAAGGTCGTCGCTTCATTGAACGCTGATGCGAAGATTATCGAGGCGGACCATTCCCAGGTTGATCTGGACGACGTGATCGGGACAGGCCTCTACGACGAAGAGCAATCCGAACAGCACCCGACGTGGCTGAAAGAGCTCTACGATTTCGCCAGCCACCGCCCCGAAAGCGAAGAATACGGCGTCGAAAGCTTTGTCTACCGCGCGCGTCGTCCCTTTGATCCGGGTAAACTGTACGCCTTCTTGACCGGAGAGCATCTCGATAAGGTGATCCGCGCCAAGGGCCATTTCTGGATGGCGACGCGCCCAGATTTCCTGGCCGAACTCGCGATTGCGGGCACGCAAAAGAGCGTCAGCCGC
>JBCCKJ010000093.1:0-8212 GCA_039027455.1 Pseudomonadota bacterium
CCGCCTTGCCACTCATTGTTGCGTCATTGCCGACAACCGCGAGGCTATCGACAACGGGTAGGGTGGGGATAGCGCCCGCGTGGTTTTGCAAGGCTTCCAGCAGCCTTGCGATCACCGCTGATGCGATATGAGGTCTCGCAGCATCGTGAATTAGGACACGCTCGGGACCGAAATCGACTAGAGCCTCAAGACCAGCCCTGACGGAAGCTTGCCGGGTGTCGCCGCCGCTTACGGTGATAGCTCCCGCGGGATTGCCCGCCGCGGTTAGCGCTTCGGTATGCAAGCCTTCAGGCGCGACGATGACCAGCGGAGAAGCGCCCGCATCAACCAATGCCTCGACGCTGTGCTCGAGCACGGGGCGGCCCTGATGTCGGCGGAATTGCTTTGGCGTATCGCCGCCGACACGCAGTCCTTTCCCCGCCGCAACGATCACCGCTGCGAAAGAGGGAAAGGGGGGTGGGGTCGTGCTTGGGGTCCCGTCCATTGCGCAAACGCGCTTAGGGTCTGGACGCAAATTCCGCAATCCACTATGCGCTGCTCAAATTTTAGGCATCCAGACATGACCGCGACCGCACACCACCCGACGCTCAAGCCGATCCATATCGGATCCGTCACGATTGACGAGCCAGTTCTGCTGGCGCCTATGACGGGCGTTACGGACAAGCCTTTTCGCGTGCTCGTGCGCCGCTATGGCTCGGGCCTCAACGTTACCGAAATGATCGCGAGCGAGGCGGCTATCCGCGAGACTCGCCAATCAATACAAAAGGCGGAGTGGGACAAGACCGAAGAACCTGTCTCGATGCAATTGGTGGGCTGCGATCCCGACTCGATGGCCGAAGCCGCCAAGCTGCAGGAAGGCAATGGCGCCGCCATTATCGATATCAATTTCGGCTGCCCCGTGCGCAAAGTTGTTGGCCAATACGCGGGCAGCGCGCTGATGCGCGAAGTCCCGCTTGCCACCAAGCTTATGGAAGCCACCGTTAAGGCCGTGAACGTGCCGGTCACTGTAAAGATGCGCATGGGCTGGGATCACCAGAGCCTGAACGCGCCCGAGATGGCCCGCATTGCCGAAGATCTGGGCGTCAAGATGATCACGGTGCACGGCCGGACGCGCAATCAGATGTACAAGGGCAGCGCGGACTGGTCCTTCATCAAGAAGGTCAAGGACGCGGTATCAATACCCGTCATCGTGAACGGCGATATCTGCACGATCGAAGACGCCGGCAAGGCTCTGGAGCAATCGGGTGCGGATGGGTTGATGATCGGGCGGGGCGCATACGGAAAGCCGTGGTTGCTTGGCCAAGTGATGCATTGGCTGCGCACAGGTGAACGCATTCCAACCCCCGATTTTGACGAGCAATATGTGACGCTTGTCGAACACTACGAGCGCATGCTCGACCACTATGGCGCCAATGTGGGGGTCAAAATAGCGCGCAAGCATTTGGGATGGTACACCAAGGGTATGCACGGATCCGCCGAATTCCGTCACTACGCGAATTCGATTGATGATCCCCGCCAGGTGCTCGGCGAGATTGAACGCTTCTACACACCCTTCCTAAATCGCCGCGCCGCGGCGGCTTGATGGGTCTTTGATGGCGTCCAATCCCAAAGAACCTGAGAGCGATAATCCCCCGCCGGACGCCGAGGCGCAGGTATCGAGCCTCGTTTTTGCGCTTATCTTGATCGATCCAAATGGCCTTGTAGCGCAGCTTAATCACTCAGCTGAAAGTCTCCTACGCACGAGCGCCAAAAGACTAATCGGTCAAGACTTGGCGACAATCATCAGCCCGTTAGACGATCGCGTCTCAGCCTGGCTCGCTTCCGATGATGGGGCCTTGGTCGCGCGCGATGTAAGAGTAAGCTTGGCGGGAAGAGAACTCTCGGTGAACCTAACTATGTCAGGCCTCGCCACCCATCCGGGTTGGCGTGTGCTGACGGTTTCGGAGCTGGCCCACGAAAAGGCGTCCGGTGAAGAAACAGGTGAGCATCCTGTCGGAGCGCCATCGATCCTCGCGCATGAGATAAAAAACCCGCTTGCGGCTATCCGCGGTGCGGCTCAGCTCATTTCTCGTAAGCTCGCAAGCGGGGACCAATCGCTTGCGCATATGATCACCAATGAGGTCGATCGTATCGCGAGGCTGATTGATCGGATGCAATTGCTGGGCAGCAAAGGCTCTGAGCTGACCGAGCCCTGCAATCCGCATGAAGCGATCCGCTCCGCCTTGGCCACTGTGCGCGCCGTTGGTCTTGAAGGCATTGAAATCGTGGAAGAGTTTGACCCATCCCTTCCGCCGGTTCAGGCCCATCAGGATTCGCTCGAACAGGTGCTCATCAACTTGATATCGAACAGTCGAGACGCTTTGCAGTCTTCGATCGAGAGCGGACGGCCCGCGCGCATCATTATCAAGACGCGCTATGTTGGCGGTCTGATGTTCAGCGCGCGGCGCCAGGGGCGGACCGTCCAACTTCCGGTTGAGATAAGCGTGGCGGACAACGGCCCCGGTGTTGATCTTGATCTGCGCGACAAACTTTTTGATCCCTTCGTGACAACCAAACCCTCCGGGCAAGGCCTTGGGTTGGCGCTGGTGCGTAAGCTCATGCGCGACATGGATGGCAGCATCAGCCATGAACGCGATGGACCACGCGGCCTAACATATTTCCGTCTCCATCTGCCCCTCGCGGACGATCCGAAGCGGGGGCGTAAATGACCAAAGGTCCGTCTCAGTCTGTGCTCTTGGTTGAAGATGATGGCGCGATCGCAACGGTCATCGAGGCGGCCCTTGATGCGGAAGGCTTCGCAGTGACGCGGGTCGCCAGTGTAGAGCAACGCGACAACGCGTTATCCAAGTCGCCTTTCGACATCATGTTGACCGATGTGATGCTGGAGGATGGCGATGGCTTGGCCACATTGGCGTCTGTGAGGCGTGAGGCGCCGGTCATGCCAGTCATTGTCCTTTCGGCCGAGAACACGCTGGACACCGCAGTTCGCGCAAGCGCTTCTGAGGCGTTTGAGTATTTTCCAAAACCGTTCGATCTGGATGAGCTAGTGCAGGCCGTACGGCAAGCGGCCGGAGTGCAACCCAACTCGGGCGAAGCTCCGGCGGATGCGCCCGACGATGGTCTGCCTTTGGTGGGGCGCAGCCCGGCCATGCAAGGCGTCTACCGGATGATAACGCGCGTCCTGCGCAATGATCTCACGGTTTTGATTACGGGCGAGAGCGGGACTGGCAAAGAACTGGTCGCCGAAGCGATCCATCAATTGGGGGACCGGCGAACGGGTCCGATGGTGGCCGTGAACACCGCCGCTATCCCGGCCAATCTGATTGAAAGTGAGCTCTTTGGGCATGAGAAGGGTGCGTTTACGGGCGCTGTTTCTCAAACCATTGGCAAGTTCGAGCAGGCCAATGGGGGCACGCTGTTTCTCGACGAGATTGGTGACATGCCGCAAGACGCGCAAACGCGATTACTGCGAGCGCTACAGTCCGGTCGCATCCGGCGCGTTGGCGGGCGCCAGGAAATTGAAGTCGATGTGCGCATTATCGCGGCGACAAACCGTGATCTTCAACCGCTCATCGCTAATGGCGCGTTTCGCGAAGATCTGTTCTATCGCTTGAATGTGGTCCCGATTCCTCTTCCGCCGTTACGAGATCGGCCTGAGGATATTGAGGTTCTGGCTCACCACTTTCTGGCCTTAGCGGCGGAGGAGGGGCTTCCGCGCCGCTCCATCGCGCCCGACGCCATAGCCGAGCTTGAGAGGCACGTTTGGCGAGGCAATATTCGGGAACTGCGAAACGTCATGTTTCGCCTTGCTGTCTTGGCTCGCGATGAAACCATCGACGCGCTGCAGGTTAAAGATGTTCTGGACGCCGATGGTCGAGCGACCTTTCACGCGTCGATCTCGGACCCGCCCAGCTTTGAAGGAGCCGTGGCGCATTGGTTGGAGGAAAACCAGCCAGCGTTCGGAACGCTCTATCACGGGGCGTTGGCGGCGTTTGAAAAGCCCTTGATCGAACACGCGATGGCCGAAACGCGCGGCAATCAATTGCGCGCGGCAAAGCTGCTAGGGATCAATCGGAACACGCTAAGGAAGCGCATCGTCGAGTTGGCCATCGAACCTGATCGCTTCGCAAGAACAGGTTGACGCATAATCGACGCTGTGTAGGCGCAAACCTCTTGCAAATTGGCAACACTAGGGTTGTAGCTTGGCCACGATGAGCGGGAAGGATGGGTCAAACGCGTCACACGATAGCGGTTTCGGTTCCGCCCGCGCGCGCGCAATCGTTGGCCATGCCGCCGCGACCGATGCGGCTAGCGCTCCTTCACCCGCTAGTGACCCAACCCCCAAGAAGCCGTGGCCCACACCGATCTGGTGGCGGCGGATAGTTATAGGATCACGGCGCGCCAACCTCTTTGTATGGATTGAGGCGGTGGCCGCGATCGCTTTGGTTTTGGCGATCTTTGCGACGTATTTCGCGTACTCTCAAAAGCCAGAGGAAGCCGGGACACTGCCAACCATGCAGGTGTCGCTCTTGCTGATGGCCACACTGGTGCCAGCGATGGCAATTCTGGTCCTTGTTGGTCGAAGATTGGCGCTGAGACGAGCAGCGGGCAGCACAGCCCGATTGCACGTACGCCTTGTCTTCCTGTTTTCGATGATCGCTGCGGTGCCGACCCTGTTGGTGGCGGGATTTGCCGCGTTTCTGTTCCAGACGGGCGTTGATTTCTGGTTTTCCGACGATTCCCGTGGGTTGATGGAGAACGCCAACGCGCTCGCTCAGAACTATTACGACGCCAATCAACGCGACGTGCAGGATGAAACCATCACCATGGCCAGCGACATGCGCGATACGCTGCAATTGGTGCCGATTTCAAACCCAGATTTTCCCGATTTCTACGCCTACCAAGCGCAATCTCGGAAGATCAACGAAAGCCTTATCCTTCAACGGATTGATGACAACACCTTGCGGACCGCCGCAATCTTTAACCTGATGGAAGATAACCGCCCGCTCGAGTTTAGTGAGGCGGCGTTGCCCAAGCTCGACGCGGGCGAGTTTGTTGTGGTTGAGGGCAGTCGGGAACGGATCGCTGCGATCGCTCCGATCGACAAGCGCAGCGGCATTTATCTCTACAACGCACGCACCACCGAGGAGACGATGTTCAACTCGTGGGCGGATGCGCAAGCGATCTCGACCGCCTACGATACGCTCAACAGAGAGGCGCGCACGCTTCAGCTGCGCTTCAACGTGGCTCTCGTCGTGGTCAGCCTGCTGCTTGTGGGCTTGGCCGTGTGGTTCGCCTTGCGCTTTGCGGATCGGCAGGTGGAGCCGCTTACCGATTTGGTGGGGGCCGCTCGTAAGGTTGGGCAGGGCAACTTTGCGCTTCGTGTGGATGGGCGGACGGGTGCGGACGAAATCGGACTGCTCAACCGGGCTTTCAATCGCATGACCGCTCAGCTCGAAAAGCAGACACAAGCGCTCGTGAGCGCCAACCGCCAGATCGATGATCGCCGCGCGTTCATGGAAGCCGTCCTGGAATCGGTGAGCGCCGGGATAATCTCGATTGATGAGGAGAGGCGCGTTTTGCTGATGAATTCATCGGCGCAAAGCCTGCTCGAGAGCGCCGATGCGTGCGAGCCGGGGATGGATATCGAAGGCGCTTTCCTTTCCACGCTTTCGCCAGAAATAGATCAAATGGTTCGCGAAGGGACGCGCCGCGCTATTGTCACCCACGCGGTGGGCAATGAATTGCTGACTTTGGCGGTGAAGGTCGCCCCTGGATCGAGCGGTCATGTCATCACGTTCGAAGACATTACTCGGCAATTGCTGGATCAGCGCCAGGCGGCTTGGTCTGACGTTGCGCGCCGAATCGCCCACGAAATCAAGAATCCCCTGACGCCAATCCAGCTAGCAACTGAACGCCTCAAACGCCGTTACCGCAAACAAATGGACGTGGGCGAGGATGCGGAGCTTTTCGATGAGCTGACAAACACAATTGTGCGTCAGGTCGGCGATTTGCGCAAAATGGTCGACGAATTCAGCTCGTTTGCACGGCTGCCCAAGCCGGTTTTCCGGAGCGAAGACGCGGTGGACCTGGTGCGGCAAGCGGTCTTCCTGCAAGAAGTCGCGCACAGCGGTATCGAGTTCAGCGTTGATGCGACGAAAGTCAGCACGCGGGAAATCCGGTGCGATCGCCACCAGCTTGGTCAGGCTATGACCAACGTTCTTAAAAACGCGGTTGAAGCTATTGAAGCAAGAGCATCAGAAGCGCGCGGAGCCTATGCGGGCGAGATCGCCGTAAAAATGGCCAACAGCACGGATTATCTCACCGTCTCAGTTGAAGATAACGGAGTGGGCCTTCCGGCGGACCGTGAAAGGCTGACCGAGCCCTATGTCACCACCCGGGAAAAGGGCACCGGGCTTGGCCTCGCGATCGTGAATAAGATTGTCGACGAGCACGGAGGCGAAATGGCCTTCGCGGCCAGTGAAACCGGTGGGACGACTGTCACCTTACGCTTCGCTCGAGATCCTCAAATTAGCGAAAGCGAGGCCGTATGACCTCGATGGCTTCCAACCCAACTAACTGCACAGCGAAGGAGGCGCGTAGTGGCGCTTGAAATCCTGATTGTCGACGACGAACGCGATATCCGAGAACTGGTCTCGGGCGTTCTGGGAGACGAAGGTTATGAATGCCGGACCGCTGCGGATTCGACCTCGGCGTTGGCCGCCGTGGACGAACGCCGGCCTAGCTTGGTCTTGCTCGATGTGTGGCTCCATGGAAGCGAAATGGACGGGCTGGAGCTGCTCGACGAAATCAAGGTTCGTGAGCCTGATCTTCCCGTCATCATATTCTCGGGACACGGTAACATCGACACCGCGGTCAGCGCGGTTGGTCGTGGCGCCATGGATTTTATCGAAAAGCCGTTCGAAGCTGAGCGTCTTCTTTTGTTGGTGGAACGCGCAACGGAAACCGAGCGCTTACGCCGGGAAAACACGCGTTTGCGCGAAGGGGCTGACGAGGCGGGCGAATTCACTGGCAATTCCTCTGCTATCAACGCGGTTCGCGCCACCTTGAAACGCGTTGCGAACACCGGAAGCCGGGTTCTGATTTCCGGTCCGGCGGGCGCGGGCAAAGAGGTTGCAGCGCGCTTGCTGCATTCCTGGAGCACAAGGGACGACAAAGCTTTCGTGACGGTCAACTCGGCGCGCATAACGCCCGATCGTTTCGAACAGGAGCTGTTTGGTGAGGAGGCCGATGGCAAGCAGGTGCGCCCCGGCCTGCTTGAGATGGCGGATGGTGGCACGCTTTTCCTCGACGAAGTAGCGGACATGCCGCTTTCGACCCAAGCGCGCATCTTGCGCGTGCTGACCGAGCAAAGCTTTGTTCGGGTGGGTGGTACGCGGCAAATTGGCGTCGACGTTCGCGTTGTGTCGTCCACCTCGCGCGATCTCGCCGCCGAAATGGAAGAAAAGAGGTTTCGCGAAGATCTCTTCTACCGACTGAACGTGGTACCGGTCACCATTCCGAGCCTCGCGGATCGACGCGACGATATCCCCGCCTTGGCCGAACACTTCTTCACCCGCTATTCGTCTGACCAAGGCCTCTCCGCCCCAAACATTTCTGAAGAAGCGATGGCCGCTCTTCAGGCTTATGACTGGCCCGGCAATGTGAGACAACTGCGCAACGTTGTCGAACGCACGATTATCATGACGCCAAGAGAACGGCTGACGATGGTTGAGCCGGATATGCTGCCGAGCGAGATTACCGGCGGACGTATGCCGGCATCCGGACAGGGCATGTCGGCGATGATGGGTGTCCCGTTGCGCGAAGCGCGCGAGAGTTTTGAGCGTGAGTATCTAACCATCCAGATTCGGCGATTCTCTGGCAATATTTCAAAAACCGCAACATTCATTGGCATGGAACGATCGGCGCTGCACCGGAAGCTAAAGCTACTGGGAATGGCGGAACGGCGCGAAGTTCTGCGCAAGGAATGAACCCATGGCGCGCCACTGGGATACGCCGTTGCGCGCGTCACTTGACAATAATTCAATCATTGCCGGAACTGCTGACAAGAGGCATTATAGCGGTAGCTCGCGCCGGGTACGCCATTGTATGATGGCTCGGGGCAAACGCGGGCAATTCGCGGACCGTAAAAGCGGCCGCCAAAAACAGGAGCTAATGCCATGTCGAGTGGAGGTACTCTCTCTCCGCGCAC
>JBCCKJ010000094.1:0-8209 GCA_039027455.1 Pseudomonadota bacterium
GACTACGCCAGCCACACGCTGGGTGGATTTGAGTGGCGGCCCGATTCCAAGGGCTTCTACTTCTCCACCAGTCTGGGGCGTGAATTTGGCACGCTGGCTTACTACGACCTCGAAATGAGCGATTTTGGGCGGGTCTTTGAATCCACCAGCGATGTCGGCGACCTTCAGCTGTGCGGCGCTGGCGAGGAAGGCTCCTACCTGTTCTGGAAGCAGAACGAAGACGGCTTTGATGTCCTGAACGGCTGGGATCTTGGCACAGGCACTCCGATGACGATGCCCGAGATGCCGGAGGGCAAGTATTCGCTTGATTGCGAGGGGACCGACGCGCCCAAACTCATGGTGCGGGTCAACGGCTGGCAGACCCCCGGCGAAATCTGGATGATCGACGTGGAGAACATGGAGGCTAACAAGGTCTTCTCATCCAACCTTGCGGGGCTCGATCCAACCAAACTCGTGCGCCCGCAAGTGGTGCGTATGCCCGCTCGCGACGGCGTGGAGCTGCAAGGCGTCCTCTATCTACCTGAAGGCGCGGAGACGGGCGAGAACGCGCCGCCGGTGCTCTTCGGCGTCCACGGCGGACCCTCAGGCCAATCGCAATCAAGCTTTGACGCGGTGTCGCAGTATCATGTCGCGCGCGGGATCGCGGTGTTCCGCCCGAATGTGCGCGGCAGCACGGGATTGGGCCGGACCTACGGCATGCTCGATGATCGCGAGAAGCGCCTGGATTCGGTGTCCGACTTGGTCGATATGCTCGATTATCTCGGCCAAGAGGGCCTCGTCGATACAGACAACGCGGCCGTGCTGGGCGGCTCGTATGGCGGATACATGGTGAACGCGGTGCTGGCCGAATATCCCGGCACGTTCAAAGCGGGCGTTTCGCTGTTCGGGGTGGCGGACTGGATCACCGGACTTGAGATCGCCTCCCCTGCGCTGAAAGCGGCGGACCGCATCGAATTTGGCGACATCACCGAAGAGAAATGGCGCGAGTTTTACCGAGTCAATTCGCCGATCCGCAAAGCCGATCAGATCAACGTACCCGTTCTCTATTCGCACGGCGTCAAAGACCCTCGCATCGACATTTACGAGACCGAAGTGATGGTGAAGACGCTGCGCGCCAACGGCGTGCCCGCCCCCTTCATCCGCATGCCGGACGAAGGCCATGGTTGGCGCAAGCTGTCCAACCAGCTGTTCTACTATCGCAAACAGGCGGAGTTTCTGGAAGAGCAGTTGGGTCTGGCCGAAAGCGAGTAAGCCTGCGCTTAAGCGATCAGTCCGGCGCGTCGAGGGTCACTTCGAACTTCATCAAAAGCGTGCGTTGGCTGCCGGAAAAATTGTCGTCGCTCACGATGTAGAGGAAGGTCTTTTCGCCCTCTTGACGCACGGCGAGGCCTTCGAAATTGTCGACGCTGAGCGGCGCGCGGAATGTGGCGATGTCTTGAGAAGCGCCGTCCGGATGCAGCACGGTGATCCCGCCAATATTACCGCGTGAGCGATTGTAGCTGCGAAACAGCACGAAGAGTGTGGCATCGCTCGCTATATCGGCATCGGTGGCCACCGCCTCGAGGCCGCGCATGTCGGCGGGCGGGTCGATGCGAAGCGCGGACGGCCCCATACCCTCGGTTTGCCAATAGCAGTTCGGCTCAGGCGCGGGCTTCCAACGTTCCGCGCAAAGAAACAGCGCGCGCTCGTCCACCGCGAGAGTCTCGGTCCCTCCATTGGGTTCGAGCGTGCCCATAATCGCGGGCGGATCGATGCCCGTGGGTTCGGGACGTGCATCCAAGTCCACATAGCGCCAAATCCGATGATCGCGCTCGAAACCGACGAGCCAACCGACTTCCGCGCTGCGGGTCAGGCTTTCGCTGTCGCCTCGCTCTTTGCCGGTGAGAGTCTCCCCGTCGAGGCCCAGCAGATCGCCGACCTCGACACTGTTGAGCCCGACCAACCGCCCACCCTCTTCCTCAAGGGTGATCCAGACCCAACGCGCATCATCGGTGAGCGCAAGCAGGCGTCCGCTTTCCGCGTCCCAGCGCAGCGCCGAGAGGCCACCGATGTTCTGACCCATCCGGGGGATATCCAGCCCGCCGCGATAGGTAAGCTTGCCCACGCGCTTAAGCGCCGGATTTTCTTCTGAAAGCGGAACTCGCAAAAGCTCGGTCCCATCGCGCGCGAAGGGCTGATGGGCCACGATGTAGACGCCCAGCAGGATCGCCGCGATCAGCAGCGGCCCCCACAAGGCGACGCGGCGGAGCATGATTAGCCCAGCTTGTCTTTCAGTATCTGGTTGACGACCTGCGGGTTCGCTTTGCCCTTCATCGCCTTCATCGTTTGGCCAACGAAGAAGCCGAAGAGCTTGTCCTTGCCGCCCTTGTACTGTTCGACCTTGTCCTCGTTATTGGCGAGGATATCGTCGATCGCGGCTTCGATCGCTCCGGTGTCGGACACCTGTTTGAGCCCTTCGGTCTCGGCGATCTCGTCGGGCTCGCGGCCAGTTTTGAGGACGATCTCGAAGATTTCCTTGGCCTGACCCCCACTGATTTCGCTCTTGTCTTGCATAGCGAGGATCGCCGCCTGCCGCTCGGCGGTCGCGTGCGCGGGATCGGCCTCGTCGCCGACCGATTTGATCACGCCGGGAGCCACCGACAGCGCCCAGTTGGCGACCTGCGTCGCGACCTTGGTTTCCGGCTTGCCGATAGCGCTCGCGGTGGCGGTGAGCAGCGTTTCAAAGCGCGCGAAGGTCTCAACCTCAGCGGTTAACTCACGAGCGTTGTAAAGCGTAAGGCCCAGCTCCTCTTCGTACCGTTTGCGCTTGGCGTCAGGCAGTTCGGGAAGGCTCGCGCGGCATTCTTCGAGAAAGCTGTCCTCGAGCACCAGCGGCAGCAGATCAGGATCGGGGAAGTAGCGGTAATCGTGCGCGTCTTCCTTGCTCCGCATCGTGCGCGTGGTGCCGGTGGCGACATCGAACAGGCGCGTTTCCTGATCCACTGTGCCGCCCGATTCCAGCACATCGACCTGCCGGTTGGCTTCGTATTCGATGACCTGCATGACAAAGCGCACCGAGTTGACATTCTTCGTCTCGGTCCGTGTTCCGAATTCCTCGCCGGGCTTGCGCACGCTGACATTGACGTCGGCACGCATTGAGCCTTCTTCCATATTGCCATCACAGCTGCCGACATAGCGCAGTATCGAGCGCAGCTTGCGCACATAAGCGCCCGCTTCGGCCGGAGAG
The DNA here is from genome assembly GCA_039027455.1 of Pseudomonadota bacterium. Classification (GTDB taxonomy): domain Bacteria; phylum Pseudomonadota; class Alphaproteobacteria; order Sphingomonadales; family Sphingomonadaceae; genus Erythrobacter. Next base: position 3,227 of record JBCCKJ010000094.1, read on the forward strand.
CGCATATCGGGCTTGGACACGATCTCCATCAGCGCAACGCCCGAGCGGTTGAGGTCGACGTAAGACATGGTCGGGTGCTGATCGTGCATCAGCTTGCCCGCGTCCTGCTCAACGTGGATGCGCTCAATGCCGATGGTCTTATCCTCGGGAATACCGGTCTTTTCGTCTTCCTCGATCAGCAGCGAGCCTTCGCCCACCAACGGGTGGTAGAGCTGGCTGATCTGGTAGCCTTGCGGCAAATCGGCGTAGAAGTAATTCTTGCGGTCAAAGCGGCTCCACGCATTGATCTCGGCCTCGATCGCCATACCTGTGCGCACGGCCTGACGGATGCACTCTTTGTTGGGCACGGGCAGCATGCCGGGCATCGCCGCGTCGACGAGGGAGACTTGGCTGTTCGGCTCCGCGCCAAAGGCGGTGGCCGCGCCCGAAAAGAGCTTCGAATTGGACGTGACCTGCGCGTGCACTTCAAGGCCGATCACGACCTCCCATTCGCCAGTTGCGCCCTGGATGCGGTAGTTACTCATGTCTCGTCCTATACTGCGAATTGCCGCTGGCGAAAGGGGGTTTCGGAGCACGCAATTGGGGGGCTATACGCGAAGGAATCCGTGCAGCCGGGCTCCGATTTGCCCGGCACCCCACATCAGCGTTCGTCCAAGGAATAAAGATTGCCCGCTCAACAGCCCAGGTCGAGATCGTGGACCCTTTCTTCTGGCTGGGCAGCCTCCGCTCGACAGGCGATACGCACCCACCGGCGCAACCCGGCTTTGCGTTTGCTGGCGGATATTTCGACAAAGTACCTCAGGGCGTACTACAACGAACGCTTTCAAGACTTCGACGCCAACGGTGAGGCGTTTGCGCTGAACGTCTTCGCCGATTTCGTTGGGCGGCAGCCAATAACAGTCTGGGATGTTGGCGCGAATACGGGCGGTTGGGCAAGTGTGGCCGCCAGTGTCCTCCAAGAGGCGACAATCCATTCTTTTGAGATCGTCCCGGCCATTGCGGACGCGTTCGAAGCCGAACTTGGCGGCCGGCCGCGCCACTTCCTGCATCGTTTCGGATTGTCGGAAACGCCGGGCACTGTCGACGTAACCCATAATCTCAAAAGCCATACCACGAGTTCAATCGCCTATCGCGATACCGAGGAGTTCGGCACGAAGATGACGATAGTCGAATGCGAGGTTCAGACTATCGATCTCGCAATCGAAAGCGGCATTTCGGCTCCGACCTTATTGAAGATTGATACTGAAGGGCATGACTTTGCGGTGCTGCGCGGTGCAAACACACTGCTCGCTGGTCCAGACGCCCCGCTCATGATCCAGTTTGAGTATGGCGAGACATGGCTGCCACCGTGCGAAACACTTGAAAAGTGCCATAAATATCTGGTGGACCACGGATACGCCCTGGGGCGATTGTACCCAAACCATGTCGAGTTCAAAGACTACTCGTACGAAGACGATCACTATCGGATGGGGAACATGATCGCGACGCGAAATGAAGAGTTCATCCGCAGACTGGGCGGTGTTTAACCCGCAAGACTAACCCTGTTCTGGCTCCTCTGCCGTGTTCTTCTCTGATGAGGGCGAGGAGAGTTGCTTTCCGGTTTCGCTGTCAAAGCGCGCTTCGCCGTGGTCGATGGTCTTGGAGAGATACATCACCACCCCGCCCAAAAGGACGAAGCAGACCATGAAGATGGTCGCGTAGATGATCTCGCCAGTCATTTAGTTACTTTCCCCGCCCTACCGCAACGTAACGGCAGATTTTTGCGAGCAAGTAGGAGAAAACGAACCAAGAAAAGACGACACAGATGACCAATTGAACATAGTGCTGGTTTTCGTTCTCGACAGAGGCGATGAGCAATCCCCAAACACAAGGCACGAATGTAAGAGCGTAAATGGGGATCACATGTCTGCCACCGCTCCCATATCGTAGGACTGTGACGAAATAGCTCTGGATCAGGATACCTAAAGTAAGAAATCCCACAAAAAGTAAGGCTCCCAACAATCCGTTCGAATTCGCTTGAAAGTCAATTTTACTCAAGAACGCGCCCAAAGCGGCCGCGTGACTGAGACTTAGGCCTGCAAAAATATAAGGCCAGGCCTCATCGACAAGAGCCTCTCGGTGAGCGTTCTCTTGATCACTCACCACCACTTCTCCGGCGCGTGGTCGAAGCCACTGCGCTGCTGGATCGCGAGGCCGGCGTTGAGCACGCTCTGCTCGTCGAACGGCTGGCCCACGAGTTGCAGGCCCAAAGGCAAACCGTCAGCCGTCATCGTCGCGGGGACGCTCATTGCGGGCAGCCCTGCCAGCGATGCAGGCACCGCGAAGACGTCGTTCAGATACATGGTCAGCGGGTCTTCGTTGAGGCTGCCCAACGGAAACGAAGCCGTCGGAGTGGTCGGCGCGAGAATGAGGTCGCATTTTTCCCATGCCCGCTTGTAGTCCTGCGCCACCAGCGCTCGGACCTTCTGCGCCTGATTGTAATAGGCGTCGTAAAAACCCGCGGAGAGCACATAGGTGCCGATCAGCACGCGGCGTTTCACCTCGTCGCCAAAGCCCGCTTCGCGCGTTTCGGCGTACATATCCTGCAGCCCCGCCCCTTCAGGCAAGTCGCGCAGGCCGTAGCGCACGCCGTCATAGCGCGCGAGGTTGGACGAGGCTTCAGCGGGGGCGATGATGTAATATGCGGGCAGCGCGTATTTGGTGTGTGGCAGCGAGATATCGACGATCTCGGCTCCCGCGTCTTTCAGCCACGCTTTGCCCTGCTCCCACGAAGCGAGGATTTCGTCTGAAGTGCCTTCCATGCGGTATTCGCTCGGAATGCCGACGCGCTTGCCGGAAAGATCGGCGCTCAGCGCCGCCTCCCAATCGGGCACGTCCATTTGCAAGCTGGTTGCGTCCTTGGAATCAAAACCCGCCATCGCGCCGAGCATGATCGCGCAATCTTCGACGCTGCGCGCCATTGGCCCCGCCTGATCGAGCGAGCTTGCAAAGGCGACCACGCCCCAGCGCGAGCAGCGGCCATAGGTCGGCTTGATCCCGCAAATGCCCGTGAAGGCGGCGGGCTGGCGGATCGAGCCACCCGTGTCAGTACCCGTCGCGGCGGGCGCGATGCGCGCGGCCACCGCAGAGGAGGAACCGCCCGAAGAACCACCCGGCGACATCGCCGCGTTGGTGCCAGCCTTGCGCCACGGTGAGGACACATTGCCGAAATGCGAGGTTTCGTTCGACGAACCCATCGCGAACTGATCAAGGTTCAGCTTGCCCAGCATGCCCGCGCCCGCATTCCACAGGTTCTGCGAGACGGTGCTTTCGTATTGCGGCGTAAACCCTTCGAGGATGTGGCTCGCGGCGGTCGTCTGCACGCCGTGCGTCGCAAACAGGTCTTTCATGCCAATCGGCACACCGCCCATCGCGCCCAAATCTTCGCCCGCAGCGCGCTTCGCATCGGTCGCGTCAGCCGCGGCCAAAGCGTGTTCGGGCGTCGTGACGATAAAGGCGTTCAGCTCAGACGCGTCGGCGACGGCGGCGTTGAAGCTTTCCGCCACTTCGCGCGCGGTGAAATCGCCGCCTGCCACGCCATCGCGGATCGCCTTCACACCCAGAGAGGTCAGATCAGTCATGTGTCTCGTTCTGTTCGCGTTATTCGATGACTTTGGGCACGCCGAAGAAGCCGTGTTCGGCGGCGGGCGCGTTGGCGAGAACATCGTCGCGCTTGCCGCCACCCGTCAGCGGGTCGGCGTCCACTTCGTCCGCGCGCAGGCGCAGCGTGTTCTCGATAACGGCGGACATGGGCTCGACCCCCGTCACGTCCACCTCGCCCAGCTGCTCCACCCAATCGAGGATGTTGTTGAGCTCAGGCACCATGCGATCAAGCTCGTCCTCGCTCATATTGATGCGCGCGAGGCCAGCGATCTTGGCGACGTCTTGTTTGGTAACCGACATGGCGCGTTACTGCCCCAATCCGGGCGGCGGCGCGGGTTGATTGGCCTCGAACGCCTGCTGATGGATGGCCATGCCCGCTTCAAAATCGGCGCGGTCCATGATGTCGATCACTTCCAGTTCGAAGATCAAATCGGCCCCCGGCGGGATGGGTGAGCCAGGGCGCGGCTGATCGCCATAGCCCATGCTGGAAGGAATGGTCAGCTTGTACTGGCCGCCCTTCTGGACCCGCTGAAGACCTTTGTAGAACCCATCGACCGTCGCGCCCTGTTCAATCGGGAACGGCGTTCCTCTTTCCGGGAAGACGCCGGGCGCGGGCCATGGAATGGGCTGGGAGGCGTCAAACTGGGTTTCGTCCGAGGCGAGGAGCCCGCGATATTCCACAAACACGAACTGGCCTTCGCTGGCCATCGGTCCGGTGCCCTCAACCACGGTTTCAATCGTCAACTTCTGAGTCTGGCCGCCCGGTTCGCTCGCCGCGATCTCTTCGATCACTTCGATGTTGCCCCATTCAATCGGAGCCGCCGCCAGCGCGAGCCCGGCGCCCACGACAACGGAAGCGGCGACGCCCAACCACAATTTGGTGAGCGATCCCTTGGCAACAGGCTTTAGCGGAACACGGGTGATTTCGGTCATTCTTGATCCCTGAAAATGAAAGTCGCGGCGCCAGCTATAGGGTCAAAGCCACAGCCGAAAGTGCCGCCAGAACAGCAAAGGGGCGTGAGACGCTTTGCGTGCCTCACGCCCCTTTGGCGTATCCGTTTTCGCGTTTCAAGCGGTTCGACACCGAACCGGCGCGAAGCGTCTTACTTGATACCGTCGCGTTCCATACGCTTACGCTCAAGCTTGCGCGCGCGGCGCACAGCGGCGGCCTTTTCACGGGCGCGCTTTTCGCTCGGCTTTTCATAGTGACGGCGCAGCTTCATCTCGCGATAAACACCTTCCCGCTGAAGCTTCTTCTTCAGGGCACGAAGGGCCTGATCGACGTTGTTATCGCGAACCATGATTTGCATAAAAGATCACTACCTTACTTCAAAAATGCCA
>JBCCKJ010000095.1:0-8121 GCA_039027455.1 Pseudomonadota bacterium
GCCCCATAAGAGCACCGCCAGACCAATCGGCAACAGCGCCACACCTATCGGCCCATGCGTGATCCCGCGCCGAAAGCCCAAGGCTTCGGTGCCGTCGAGCCACAAGAGCCCCACCACATCGATATCGGGAAGATTGGCCCCCAGAACCAGTGCGGCCAAGCCAAGGCCCGTTTTTTTCTTAAGCCCCATCTGCCCCATCAGAGCGCCCGTGAGGCCATGCGTTAGGTTGTCCATTTGCAACGGACTAGCGATGGGGCATAGCGGCGTCAAAGAGTGACAACACGGAGAGATTCACGCCATGACCGACGCCCCTTTCGTTCGCCCCGACATGAAGATGTTCCTTGATGCGTTGGCGGCAATGGGCGGCCCGACCATTGACGAGATGACGCTGGAAGAGGCACGTGCATCCTACGTCACGCTGCACGGCATGGCGGACGCTCCGGCGCGCGAACTGGCGGTCATCAAAGACCTCACCTGTCCCGGACCGGGCGGCGACATTCCTTTGCGCCTCTACGACGCGCGCGAAGCCCGCGAAGCGGGCCCGGTCATCACCTTCTACCACGGCGGCGGATTTGTGATCGGCGATTTGGAGACGCACCACGCGCTCTGCACCGAGATCGCCGCGCTGATGGATCTGCCGCTCGTCGCGGTCGATTATCGCCGCGCGCCCGAAGCCCCCTTCCCCGCCGCGATTGAGGATTGCGAAGCGGCCACCCGCTGGATTGCCTCTTCGCCTTCCGAGCTGGGTCGAGAAGCGACGGGGATCATCACCATTGGCGACAGCGCGGGCGGAAACGCCACTATCGTCGTCAGTCAGATTTTGGCTGATAAGCCCGCCGACGTTCCTGTCGTGCTGCAAGTTCCCATCTTTCCTTTGGCGAGCCCGGTGGAAGGCTCGGCCAGCTACGCTCAGTTTGAAGAGGGCTTCATCCTAAGCCGCGTCTCGATCGAGTTCTTCGACGCACAATACAAGGCGGATCGTGAGGACCCACGGGGGTTTCCAATTCTCGGGGACCACGCGAGCGCGCCGCCCACCGTTTTGGTCACGGCAAGCCTTGATCCCATCCGCGATTCCGGGCGCGACTATGGCAAGGCGCTAATCGATGCGGGCGCGGACGTGACCTTTATCGAGATGAAGGGCGTCACCCACTCTTTCTGCAACCTTCGCCAAGCGGTGCCGAGCACCCAAGGCGATCTGGAGCGCGTGATCGCCGAAATGAAGTGCAAGCTGGGCAGCGCCTAACCATGGCGATTGACCCGGACACTCTTCCCTACCGCCCTTGCGCGGGCTTCATGCTGGTCAACGCCGACGGGCTTGTCTTCACCGGCGAGCGGATCGATCACCGAGCGCACGGCGCGTGGCAGATGCCACAGGGCGGAATTGATCCCGGTGAGGACGAGGAAGCGGCGGCGCTGCGCGAGCTTGAAGAAGAAACGGGCATCACCGCGGACAAGGTTGAGGTGATCGGGCGCTCAGCCACGCCGTATAAGTACGATCTTCCGCCCGAGCTTTTTGGCCAGGTCTGGAAAGGCAAATATCGCGGGCAGGAACAGCACTGGTTCCTGGGCCGCTTCTTGGGCGAGGACACCGACATCAACCTCGAAGCGCACGGGTCACCCGAGTTCCACGCCTGGCGCTGGCTGACGCTGGATGAGCTGCCGGAAAAGATCGTGCCCTTCAAACGCGAGGTTTACGCCGCGCTGGTCGAGGAATTTCGCGATCTGATCTAGGCCTTCGCGGCCTTAGAAACGAAAATCGATATGGGGCCGATCGTCTTTGGCGCGCGCGGCTTGGAACGACGGGATCGCCTCTACTCTATCAAACCACGCGAGGATGTTCGGATATGACTCAAACGCGCCCTTCGCGCGCGCGGCGTACATCGAATAGCTCAGCGTGATGTCCGCTGTCGTGAAAGCGTCGCCACCAAAGAACGGCTTTGCGGCGAGGTCTTTCTCCATCAGCCCATAAAGCGCTTCGGTGCGCGGGTTGATGAACAGTTTGCGCACCTGCCCGAACACCGCTTTCAGAAGCGAGCTTATCGGCCATGGGCTGCGTGTTTCGAGCAATCCCAGCACCATCGCCACGCCTTGAATGTTCATCATCGAAGCCGGGCTGGCGTGGTACCAGAACAAGTGCCGCGCCCGGTTTGCGCTGCCCGGTTTCGGCGTGAGCGAACTGTCGGGATAGCTGTCCATGATATAATCGATAATCGCGTTGCTCTCGGCCAGAACCATGTCGCCATCGGTGACGACCGGCGCGGTGCCGAGCGGCGAAAGCGCCTTGTAATCATCGGGCGCAAGATTGGTTTCCGGATCGCGATTGTACGACTTCAATTCATAGTCCGCGCCCAGCTCTTCCAAAAGCCAGAGGATGCGGAAACTTTGCGAGTATTCCAAATGGTGCAGCGTCAGCATAGCGCGCGATCGTCTCTTGTTTGGTTGGAGTCTAAAGAGGGCTTAGTTGCTGCTGGGCGCTTCGGCCGTTTCGGCGGCCAACCGCGCGGGCGGGCCCGCTTCGATAGATGTGGCCAGCGAGAGCGTTTCCGGACACGCGTCACCACAAAGGCTCTGCAGACGAGCCAGATTGCGTTTAGCTTTCTCAAGCGCGCCCTTCTCAACCAAAGCCGCGCCTTCGCCGGAAATCGCGGCGAAATTACCCGGATCGCGCGCCAAAGCTTCGCGATAATACTTGATCGCTTTCCCCTGCAGCCCTTCGCGACGGGCGACTTCGGCCAGCTCCAGGAAAACCGGAGTGTAAGCGGGATCAACCGCCAAGGCTGCTTCGAACGCGTCAATCGAACCCTGCGTGTCACCGGCTTCGAGCGCGGCCTGACCTTGCATAATGAGCGAAGCCGCGCGCGGGTCCGGCACCTTGTCCTGCGCGCTGATGACACTGGCTGTGGTGGCAAGAAACAGCGAGAGGGCAGCGGCAGCGGGCGCGAAACGCATCAAAAGCTCCTTTAGATCAGCAGGCCTAGTGCTTGTGGGCTCAGCCATAATTAACAGGCGTATCACGCCCAACGGGCTGTGGCGATAAAAAACCCGTCCGTGCCGTCTCGGAACGGTTCTAACCGGACACCGGGGCCGCGCGGCGCCCCTAAAGGCATGTCCAAAGTCTCTTTCTGGAAGCGCGGATGCCTTTCAAGAAACGCCTTCATTCGATCAGGCCCTTCGTCATCCAAAATTGAACAGGTCACAAAGGTAACCGTCCCACCCTGCCGGACCAAAGCGGCCGCGATATCCAAAACATGATCTTGCAGTTTCGTGAGGCGAGCCAGTTCCGCCGGATCAAGGCGCCAGCGCCCTTCGGGATTACGACGCCATGTGCCTGTGCCGGAACACGGCGCGTCGACAAGAACATGATCGACCTTGCCTTTCAGGCCATCGAGAGCTTCGATCTCGCGACCCGGATCGAGTAGGATGGTCCGATCAATAGCAGCGCCAGCGCGCGCGGCGCGCGGCGCCAGATTTCCCAACCGGCGCTTATCGGTGTCCGCCGCCAACAGGCTGATTGCGTTGCCAAAACGCGCCGCCAATGCGAGCGTTTTGCCCCCTGCACCAGCGCACAGATCCAGCACCGTATCGCCGCTGCGCGCGGGGATCGCCTCGCAGATGAGCTGGCTGCCATGGTCCTGCACTTCGATCAGGCCTTCTCGAAAAGCAGCCCAAGGTTCGACATTGGTCCCGGTGGGAAAACGCAACGCGTTCGGCGCAACAAGCGGGTCACCCGCCTCAGGGAGCTCCAACGTGTCGCAATCCGCTTTTAGCGCGTTGACCCGAATGTCGAGCGGAGCGCGGCTGAGGAGAGACACCGCCGCCTCTCCAACAATGTCGGATTGCTCCAGCTTTTTGACCAGCCACGCCGGAGCCAGCCCAGCGTCTGCGGCGGGTTCATCCGCACCAATCGATTGCGGCCCGTGAGCAGAGCCATCAAAGAGCGCGGGCAACGTTTCGTCTACCTCCGCAAGCGCCAGCATCACCGCGCGTCCGCTTTGCGGCACGGGCCCGCAATGGCGCACCGCGCGATAGACAAGCTCGCGCACCGCTCTTCGATCTTTCGAGCCGGCGTAGCGGCGCTGCTTGAAATAGGACGCGATCAAGCGGTCAGCGGGCGCCCCCTTTTGACGCGCGGCATAAATAATCTGATCAAGCAACTCGATCGCGGCCTGAACGCGCGCGGAAGGGGTCACGGCCTTGCCTCAGCGTGTCGGATAATTGGGCGCTTCCCGTGTGATCGCCACATCGTGAACGTGACTCTCTGAAAGACCCGCGTTGGTGATGCGGACGAAATTGGCGCGCTCTTTGAGATCTTTGATCGAAGCGGAACCGGTGTAGCCCATCGCAGCCTTGATCCCGCCGACAAGCTGATGGACCACATCCGAAGCTGGGCCTTTGAACGGCACTTGGCCTTCGATCCCTTCGGGCACCAGTTTTTGCTGGGAGATGTCTTGCTGGAAATAGCGATCGGCTGATCCGCGCGCCATGGCGCCCACGCTGCCCATACCGCGATAGCTTTTGTAGCTGCGCCCTTGATAGAGGAACACTTCACCCGGGCTTTCGGTCGTGCCCGCCAGCATCGATCCGACCATCACGCTCGACGCGCCAGCAGCCAAAGCCTTGGCGGCGTCTCCCGAGGTGCGAAGCCCGCCATCGGCAATCACCGGCACCCCGGACTTGGCGGCTTCGGCTGCGCTTTCCATCACGGCTGTGAGCTGCGGCACGCCGACACCGGCGACAACCCGCGTCGTGCAAATCGATCCCGGGCCAATACCCACTTTGACCGCGTCCGCGCCCGCATCTATCAAGGCGCGGGTGGCTTCCGCCGTAGCGACGTTGCCTGCCACGACCTGAACCGAATTCGAAAGCGCCTTCACGCGTTCGACCGCTTTGGCGACATCTTGATTGTGGCCGTGCGCGGTGTCGATAATCACGACGTCCACTTCGGCGTCGATCAACGCTTCGGTGCGTTCAAAGCCCTTGTCGCCCACCGTCGTGGCCGCCGCGACGCGCAGGCGACCCGCCGAATCTTTCGTGGCGTCGGGATAGGTGACGGCCTTCTCGATATCCTTGACCGTGATAAGCCCGATGCACTTGTAGTCGCCATCAACCACCAAGAGTTTCTCGATGCGGCGTTGATGAAGCAGGCGGCGCGCGTCTTCCTGACTGGTGCCTAGCGGAACCGTCGCCAAGTCCTCGGTCGTCATCAGCTCGCGCACGGGCTGCTCGGGGTTGTCGGCGAAGCGGACATCGCGGTTCGTCAGAATGCCAACCAGTTTGCCGGTCGGGTCCGTCACGGGAATGCCGCTGATCCGGTGTTGGTCCATCAAGGCGGTGGCCTCGCCTAGCACCGCGTCGGGGCTGATTGTGATCGGGTTGACGACCATGCCGCTTTCAAACCGCTTCACGGCGCGCACAGCGGCGCATTGATCGGGCAGTTCAAGGTTTCTGTGCAGCACCCCGATCCCGCCGAGCTGCGCCATTGCGATCGCCATGTCGGCCTCTGTCACGGTGTCCATCGCGGCGGACAGAATGGGAATGTTGAGCGCTATTTCCCGCGTGAGCTGCGTTTGTGTGTCCGCCATGCTTGGCAAGACATTGCTTTCCGCGGGCCGCAGAAGAACGTCGTCAAAGGTGAGGCCAAGGGGGATGTCCATGAAGTGCACGCTTTCATCATCAAGAGAATCGGGTGCACGTCCCTGTAGGGCGCTTGATCCGTCGGCGCTAGTGGATCGTCCTGCGGTTGGTCCGTTTCGAACGACTAATTTGGTTCTTGGATAGGTTGCGTGGCCGGGATCGCTAATCGTGAGACCAAAACCTCGTGCAACAGCAAATCATCAATCGCCCCTCCAAGCTCAATACCTTCAGCCTCATCCGAGGGGCTGTGGTAGTCGCCTGCAAGAAACGGCCCAGCAGTAATCTCAGAAGCAAAGGCGCTGGATAACATCACCGCTGGCACACCCTTTTGCATCAAAGCCCAGGCGTCCTGCCGCTGTACAAAGCGTTCTGCGAACTCCCTGTTGCCCAGATCACGCTCTGCCTCGATGAGGGTTTCGAGAATAAAGGTATCGAGCGCTGTTCGCCCTTCCCCGACAAAGCCAACAGGCGCGCCCGCGGGCGCCAGCGCGACGCTGTCGAAGTTGAAGGCGGCGATGACATCTTGAAGCGGTACAGGAGGGCTTTTGGCAAAGGCTCGCGCGCCCAAAAGGCCCGCTTCCTCCGCGCTGGTAGCGAGGACGTAAACATCATGCTGGAATGGGCCGCTGGCCGCTAACCGTCGGCTCAACTCGAGCATAAGGGCGACACCGCTCGCGTTGTCGACGGCGCCGTTGCAAATCCGGTCCTGTGCTTCGGGCGCGCCGCACTCACCCAAGTGGTCCCAATGGGCTATCAACACAACGGCTTTGGCGTCTGGATTGGTTCCGCCGAGGCGACCCAGCACGTTGTGCGACGTAAAATCACGACGCTCGGAACGCGCTTCGATGTTGGCCTTGGCGGGTAAATCAATCGGTTCGAAGCCCTCGGACAAGGCGGATTTGACCAACGCTTGCCAACGCTCTGTGCCAAAAGCACGGGCCATGCCTTCGCGGGTCGCCACGACGGCAAAAGCCTCATCAATCTCGCCGGTCAGCGCGGTCTTCTCGCGCCCGGATTCCCGCCGAACTCGTGCGACAAGCTCGGCGTTGGGCGGGACAACGATCACAGCGGCGGCCTGCTTTTCTTCAAGCAGAATACGCCGTTCGGGATTGAGGCTTGATCCCGCCAGCATTACGACCGCTTTGCCCATAACGCGCTCTGTCGGAACGCTTTGCGCTTCGAAGCCCACAAACACCATGTCGACCTCGGCGATCAATTCGAGCTGGCGAGTGGTCACCGCCACCGCTTCCTCTTCACGAAGCGTCACGCGATTGCCTTCGACGAGGAGTTCCACGTCGCTACGCGAAGCGCGCACGCTGGTGAGTTGGACGGGGGCCAGCCAAGGATTGCCAGGGTCATTGGTTCCTGACGTGAGTCCAATGCTCTCGAAGCGGTCGACTAGATATTCAACAGCGCGCCTACCACCGGGAGTGCCCGGCTTGCGCCCTTCAAACTCATCGCTGGCAAGCGTGGCGATATCCTGCGTCATGCGCGCGGCGATCGCTTCGCGCTCGGCGATCGGCACGCTCGCAAGCGGCGCCTTGGCGCAGGCCGCGAGCAGCGTTGCCAAGGTAAGAAGTGCGATCCCGGCGCGCGTCACTCGGCCGTCCAACCCCCGTCGATGCTCCAGTTTGCGCCGGTGACATTGCCCGCTTCCTCGCGGCACAGGAAAACCGCCATCGCGCCGATTTCTTCGGGCTGGACAAATTTCTTGGTCGATTGTTTGACCAGCAGAACATCGTTGATGACGTCTTCGCGCGTCATCCCTCTCGCCTCCATCGTGTCCGGGATCTGGTTTTCGACCAGAGGCGTCCAGACATAGCCCGGGCTGATGCAATTTGCGGTGATGCCATGCTCCGCCAACTCGAGCGCTACGGTCTTTGTAAAACCATCAATAGCGTGCTTTGTCGCGACATAAGCGCTTTTGAATGGAGAGGCGACTTTCGAGTGCGCTGAGGCCGTGTTGATGATGCGTCCCCAGCCCTTCTCCTTCATGGCCGGAACGGCAAGGCGCGTCGTGTGGAAGACAGCGTTGAGGTTAAGCGCGATCACCGCGTCCCACTTCGCCACCGGAAACTCTTCAATCGGCGCAACATGCTGCATCCCCGCGTTGTTGACGAGAATGTCGACCGGACCGACCGCCTCAAACATGGCGGCAATGGCGTCTGGGTCCATCAGGTTTGCGCCGTTAAAATCCGCGCCCAGTTCCTCTTGCAGTTTCGCGATGTCGTCTTTGTCGCCAAGTCCATTCAGGACAATGTCCGCGCCTTCCTCGCGCAGGGCGCGCGCGATCGCCAAGCCGATCCCGGAAGTCGATCCCGTCACCAACGCCCGCTTTCCCGCAAGCAGCATTGCACTCTCCTGTTGAGGGGTTAATCCTTGACGTGTCTGTTGCGCCGCTTCGCAGCTATGTCCAGAGAAATGGCGCAAGCGCATCAGATCTGAGGGGAAAGGCAAAAGCACGATGCGGCTCAATCCGTTCGACAC
>JBCCKJ010000096.1:0-8104 GCA_039027455.1 Pseudomonadota bacterium
CTCGACCCGGTCGAAGAGGCGCTGGAAGACGCGATGTCTGCGTCGGTTCGGCCTGAGGAAGAACCCGATTGCGAGGGCGAGGCGGACGATGAATTTCGTGAAGAGCTGGATTGAATTGTCACTCTGACTGGCGCGCAGCCGCTTTCACGCCTATATTGCCGTAAAACAAACCAAGGAAAGCGTTCCCATGGGTCTTAGCGTATGGCAAATCGCGATCATCGCAGTGGTTGTCCTCGTCCTGTTCGGGCGCGGGCGCATTTCGGAAATGATGGGTGATTTTGGCAAAGGCATTTCGAGCTTCAAAAAGGGCATGAGTGAGGACGTCGAAGAGACGCCTCCCGCTGCGGCCCAGATTGAAGCGCCGGTGAAAGAGGCGACCGCTTCGGAAACCACGTCTTCCGAAACGAGCGACGCCGCCAAGTCCTAACCGCCGCCCTTTTGGGCAGGCCGATCAATCAAGGAGCGGCGCCACAGCGCGCGACCCATGTTCGATATCGGCGCTCTTGAGCTTTTGGTAATCGTTATCGTCGCGGTCCTCGTGATCGGGCCCAAAGACATGCCGCTTGCCATGCGAACTGCGGGTCGTTGGATCGGTAAAGTGCGCAAAGTGTCTTCGCATTTCCGCACCGGGATCGATGCGATGGTGCGCGAAGCTGAGCTCGAAGACATGGAAAAGAAGTGGAAGGAGCGCAATGAAGAGATAATGCGCGCGACATCTCTTTCCGACGAGTCCAAGGCGGAAGCTCCCTCGGCCAGCGCTGAAGCCGCCGCCACCACAATGAGCGGCCCGCCGCCGACCGAAAAGCCGGTGCCCGCCGAGCCTAAAAAGGCTAGCGCGCCCAAATCGACAACGACAGACCAGCCCGACTTGCCATTGGCTCCGCCTTCAACCGACGCGCCGGGTAAGGCGTAGGGCGGGACTATGGCGTTCGAGGTCAAGGACATTGATGAGAGCAAGGCTCCGCTTCTCGATCACCTGATTGAGCTGCGCACGCGTCTTTTGCGCTCAATCATCGCGCTCATTCTCGCGTTTGCGGTGTGCCTTTACTTCGCTGATCCGATCCTGGGCTTTTTGGTGCAGCCGCTGCGCGACGCGTTCCCGGATGGGGAAGGGCAGTTAATCTTCACGAAGCTGCCTGAGGTCTTCTTCGTTGAGCTCAAAGTGGCCTTGTTCGCAGGCTTTATGGTCAGCTTCCCGGTGATCGCCAACCAGCTTTGGGCGTTCGTGGCGCCGGGACTCTACGCCAACGAAAAGAAAGCGTTTTTACCGTTTCTGATCGCGACTCCCGTCTTGTTCATCGGCGGCGCGGCGCTGGCCTATTATGTCGTGATGCCAACCGCGTTTTTGTTCTTCCTCGGCTATGGAGGGCAGACAGGCGGCTTGGACATCAAAGCGCTTCCAGCGGCGGGTGATTATCTCAGCCTCGTCATGCAATTCATCCTCGCCTTTGGGTTGACCTTCCTCCTGCCGGTTTTGCTCATGCTGCTTCACCGCGCCGGGATCGTGACGCGCGAGCAATTGGCGGGCGCGCGGCGATACGTGATTGTGGCGGTGGTGGCGATAGCGGCCATTGTCACGCCGCCGGACCCGGGAAGTCAGGTTATCCTAGCGGTGCCGCTTTTGGTTCTGTTTGAAGGGTCGCTTTTGCTGATGCGCTTCCAGGAAAAGAAGGTGCGCAAGCCAGAGGAAGCGGACGAGAAGACTTCGGAGCCGACTACGGGCGAGGCCCAGGAATCGGCAGGCAGCGCGAATTAGTTTTCGCGCACTTTGCGGCCGCCGATCCAAACCTCTTCGATCTGGGTTTCGCGGATTTCGGCGGGTGAAGAGAGATATGGGTCGCGATCCACCAGCAGAAAGTCGGCGCGCTCGCCTGGAATGAGGCGACCGTATCGTCCCTCGGCAAAACCAGCGTAAGCTGCGTCGGCGGTGAACGCTTTGAGCGCTTCGGTGCGGTTGATAACTTCTTCCGCGCGCCAACCGCCAAACGGCTCGCCGTTCTCATCGGTGCGGCTGATCGCGACCGCCAGACCAGCGAAGGGATCGGCGGGTTCCACCGGCGTATCCGAGCCAAAAGCCAACCGGCCTCCGACCCTGAGAATGCTTCGCCAAGCGTAAGCGCCGCCAAGGCGCTCGTCGCCCAGCCGTGCCTCGGCCATATGCATGTCGGACGTTTGATGCAGTGGCTGCATGGAGGCGATGGTTCCGTGGCGGCCAAAGCGTTCAAGGTCGGACGGGTCCACGATCTGGGCGTGTTCCACCCGCCAGCGCCGATCCCCCTTATAGACTTGCGAGAGTTCCTCAATCGCGAGCAGTACATCGCGGTTCGCCGCGTCGCCGATCGCGTGGACGGCGGTTTGAAAATTGTCGAGCGCGGCGCGGCTCATCAAGTTTCGTAACTCGGTCGGGGTGAGCAACGGGGAACCTAAGCTGTCGAGCTTGTCCTTGTATGGCTTGAGTAAGAGCGCGCCGCGCGAACCCAGCGCTCCGTCGACGAACAGTTTGATGCCGTTCAGTCTCAGCCTGTCCTCGTAGAGCCATGGGGAGGGTCCGGGGCCACCGATAAGCTCCATTGTCTCGGTATCAACGGCGTAGCTGACGATCCGGATTTGCAAGCTCCCGTTGTCGCCCGCACGCCGATAAGTCTGCCAATCGGCCATGGTCGTGCGCATGTCGGCGACTGAAGTCACTCCGTAAGACAACAGCTTGTCCTGAGCGGCCGCAAAAGCGGCGTCGCGGTCTGAGGCGCGCGCTTTGGGGACCGCATCACCGACCAGCGCTTTGGCGCCGTCGACGAATACGCCAGAGGGCGCTCCGCTGGCGTCGCGGATGACCTGGCCGCCATCGACGTCGGCGGTGTCCGCCGTCACCCCGGCGATTTCCATAGCGCGGCTGTTCGCCCAATTGGCGTGGTTATCGGCTCGTTCCAGCCAAACCGGGCGATCCGGAACGATCGCGTCCAATTCGGCGGCGGTCGGGAAACGGCCAAGGCCCCACTTTTCCTGATTCCAGCCGCGACCCAAGATCCATGGGCGCGCCGGGTTCTCGTCGGCGAACGTCTTGATCGCCGCCAGCGCCTCTTCAAGGCTTCGCGTGTTCGAGAGGTCGAGTGTCAACTGACCAAAGCCCAGATCCATTACGTGCACGTGCGCGTCGATCATGCCCGGCAGCATCACGCGACCTTCGCCATCAATCCCGAAGTCGACCTGCGGGCGTTCGTCGCCGCGCTCCAGCACTTGCGTGATGATTCCATCGTCATCAAAGATGAGGGCTTCAAACCGCCTCAGCTCGCCGTTCTCGTCGATGGTGATCCCTTGGACGTTATCGACAAGTGTGTCCGCCAGGAGAGGCGACGTTAACGTCACAAGAAAGGCCGCAGCCGCGACACGGAGGCAGGATGTCATTGTATGCATTCGCAATCAGGCTTTGGACTTGGGCAAACGGGTGATCAACGCGCTGGTGTCGGAGCGTCCACCGCCAGCGGCCTGAACCTCTGAATAGAACTGATCGACCAAGGCCGTAATGGGGGAGCTGAGCCCAAGGCGATCGGCCTCGTCCAGCGCGTAACGCAAATCCTTGCGCATCCAGTCAATCGCAAAGCCGAAGTCGAACGTGTCGGCGGTCATCGTCTCCCAGCGATTGTCCATCTGCCAACTTTGCGCCGCGCCTCCCGAAATCGCCTCGTAGGTTTTCTCAAGATCAAGGCCAGCGCCCTGCGCCAGTCGGATAGCTTCGGACAGCCCGCCAAGGACGCCAGCGATGCACATCTGGTTCGCCATTTTGGCGGTTTGACCTGCACCAACCGGACCGACATGGACGATGGCCTTGGCGTAGGCTTTCATCACCGGCTCGGCGCGCGCCATCGCGGCTTCGGCGCCACCACACATGATCGCCAGTTGGCCGTTCTCAGCGCCCGCCTGACCGCCGCTGACGGGCGCGTCGACAAATTCAACTCCCTTGCTCTCGCAAACGGATCCCAGCTTGCGCGCCATGTCCGCAGAAGTCGTGGTGTGGTCGATCAAAAGCGCGCCCGCCCCTAAGGTCGTAAGAACTCCGTTTTCGGCTGTCGTCACGCTGGCGAGGTCTTCATCGTTACCAACGCAGATCATCACAATATCAGCGTTCGAGGCCGCTTCTGCTGGAGAGGCCGCGAACGCGACAGGCAGGCCCTCAGCCTCCCATAACGCCCGCCATTTTTGTGCGCGCTCAGGGGATCGATTGAACGCGACCACCGAATGCCCCGCCCGCGCCAGATGTCCCGCCATTGGACCGCCCATGACGCCAAGGCCGATAAACGCGACTTTCTGTGTGTTGCTCATGGGGCGCAGGCCTAGTTATTAGCGAGGCGCTTGCCAATCGCGGCCTGCGCGATGTGCACCGCATCAAACGCAATTGCCGTTGCCCTTGCGCAGCGCACAGCTTAGGGGCGCGAGACTATGACCAGCCAGCCGGTAATCGCCACGCCCGCCGATCTCACGATTGAGCATGTTCGCGCCGCCGCGGCCCGCATTGAGGGCGCGGTGGTCAAGACACCCATGATGCACTCGATCACGCTTTCCGAAATCACTGGCGCGGAAATCTGGCTGAAGTTCGAAAACCTCCAGTTCACCGCCGCCTATAAAGAGCGCGGTGCGCTGAACGCGCTTCTGCAATTGACTGAGGAGCAAAAAAAGCGCGGCGTGATCGCCGCATCGGCTGGTAACCACAGCCAAGGCCTATCCTACCATGGCACGCGGCTCGGCGTGCCCGTCACGATCGTGATGCCGCGCACGACGCCTACCGTCAAAGTCATGCAGACCGAGAGCGTAGGTGGGAACGTGGCCTTGCATGGCGAGACTTTTGACGACGCAGCGGCGCACGCGCGCGAGCTCGAAGAAGAGGGAGGCCTCACATTCGTCCACCCGTTCGATGATCCGCACATCGCGGCGGGCCAGGGAACGGTCGCGTTGGAAATGCTCGAAGAAAAGCCCGATCTCGATTGTCTGGTCACACCCATTGGCGGCGGCGGGCTCATTTCCGGCATGGCGACGGTGGCGCGGGCTCTCAACCCCGAGATTGAAAATGTCGGGGTTCAAGCGGAGCTGTTCCCAAGCATGTACGCCGCGATCAAGGGGACCGATCCCGCGTGCGGTGGCGACACTTTGGCCGAAGGTATTGCGGTCAAACGACCGGGCGCCTTCACTTCCCAAGTCATCGCTGATCGGGTTGATGACATTATGCTTGTCAATGAGCCGAGCCTTGAAAAGGCGGTCGCGCTTTTGCTGCAGATCGAAAAGACCGTGGTTGAAGGCGCCGGAGCGGCGGGTCTCGCCGCCGTTTTGGCCAACAGCGAACGTTTTGCGGGCAAGAAAGTCGGCTTGGTGCTGTGCGGCGGCAATATCGACACGCGGCTTTTGGCCAATGTTCTATTGCGCGATCTCGCGCGCCAAGGGCGTTTGGCGCGGCTGCGCGTGACGCTTCAGGACCGTCCCGGAGCCTTGTTCAAGGTCATGCGGCTGTTTGACGAGCACAACGTCAACATCATCGAGATTTACCATCAGCGGATTTTTACGACGCTCCCCGCCAAGGGCCTCATCACCGATATCGAATGCGAAGCGCGCGATGCGAGCCAGGTTGAGCAGCTCGTAAAGGCTCTGCGCACCGCGAATTATTCGGTGCAAGTCGTCGAGTTGAACTGACGGCGCGCGGTCGCATGTGCAAACTGAGGCGCTATTAACTCTGATTCGTGGTTAAGGGTCTTTTACCGAGGGCTCAGAGTGGGCATAACAAGGTCTTAACGCCCTTCTCCGGTGATTCTGCGACCAAGAGGACAAACCACGCTCGTGACGGCACCGATCCGCTTTCCCCGCTTCTTCGTTACGAGCCCTGCGCCGTGCCCGTATTTGCCGGACCGTCAGGAGCGCAAAGTCTTCACAGAGCTTAAGGGCGCGCACGCGGATCAGCTGAACGAAGCTTTGGGGCGGATTGGGTTCCGGCGCAGTCAGACCGTGGCGTACCGGCCAAGCTGCCTTGATTGTCAGGCCTGCGTCTCGGTTCGTGTTGTGGCCGAAGAATTCAAGCCTTCCTCAACACAAAAACGCGATATCAAACGCAACAGCGACCTCGTCGTGACCGAGTGCCGTCCTTGGGCGACGGATGAACAGTTTGAGCTGCTCACCAAGTATCTCGGCGCGCGCCATCCCGATGGCGGCATGTCCGCGATGGATGAGCTCGATTACGCTGACATGGTGGAACACACCCCTGTCACCAGCAATTTAGTCGAGTATCGTGAGCCTACGCCGGACGGATCACCGGGCAAGCTTGTCGGCGCGTGTCTGACCGATCGGCAGGGTGATGGTCTGTCGATGATCTATTCGTTCTACGATCCCGATCCCGATCCCGATCACGCGGGGCGGGCTGGTCTGGGCAACTTCATCATTCTTGATCACATCCAGAGAGCCGCAAGCGATGGCCTCCCCTTTGTCTATTTGGGATATTGGGTCGATGGCTCGCCGCGCATGGCCTACAAAGTGCGTTACCGGCCTCTTGAAACGCTGACCCGAGATGGGTGGCAGCGCATGGATAAAGACAGGCAGTCACGCTTGATCGCTCAAGCGATCGCCCCAAGATCCAAAGATGAGGTTGCAATCAGCGGGACTCGTGGCAAGGACGGACGTCCTATTACGCCTTCCAAAGAGTAAGCTTTGCCCATTCTTCGTCCGGCTGTAGTTTGCGCCGTCGGGCTACTGGTCTTGTATGCGCCGGTTCACGCGCAATCGACCCCGCAAAGCGGCGCGGTGCCGCAAGACGTCGTGGCGGATGAACCAGCCGCTTCGCCACCGGCAACGTCCGTCTTGAAGCAAGACCCCAAGCTTGAAGAGCTTATCCCAGAGACTGTGCTCGAGAACCCCGAAGCGTGGGCTGCTCCATTATCGGACTCCGCAATCGAGGATATCGCGCCGGATCCACAGCCGGGAACTCCGGAGGCACCGGCGCTTGATCTTGAGGTTTCGATTGAAGCGCCTGAGCCTTTGGCCGACGACCCGGATAGCTTGTTGGCGGACGCTCAGGACCTTCCTGAGCTGTCCGATCTGCCGCAATTCCGGGAACAGCGAGTGGGCGATAGTCTAACCCTGGCCTTTCCAGCCGACCCGGCGCTCTTTCCCGAGAGCTTTGCCTTTCTCGCTCGTTTCAAAGCGCTATCCACCATTCAGCAGCTTGAAAGCGGGGACGAAACGGTGGCGCAGCTTATTGCGCGCGCCCGGTTGGACGAACAGCTGCTCGCCGACATGCTGCGCACCTATGGATACTATGATGGCGAAGTGATCCGTCAGCTTTCTGGAGGTCGCCGCGATCGGAACCTTTCGAGCGACAATCGGGAAAGCCGCTCTCGATCTCGCGCGAACGCGGTGAAGCCTGAGGTCCGCTTCGATATCATTCCGGGCTCGCAATACACAGTCGGATCGATTGATTTTGGTTCGCTGGATGCATCTGAACCGGCTCAGGCAAGCGACCTAAAAAGCGCCTTTGAAATGACGCGCGGTGACCCGCTATACTCGGATCGCATTGCGCAAGAAGCGGGCGATTTAAGGCTTGCTCTTGCGGATCGTGGCTATCCCTTTGCACTGGTTGGTGAACCTTCCATGCTTGTGGATCACGCTCGCCGAGAAGGCGACATCACGGTCCCGACCGAGCCTGGCGGTATCTACAACTTTGGCGCCGTTATCAGTGATGATCCGGATTTCCTGTCTGGTGCCCATTTGGCCAAAATCGCGCGATTTGATCCGGGGGACATCTATCAAGCCAGCCTTCAATCGGATCTTCGCAGAGCTGTGCTGGCAACCGGATTGGTCTCAAGCGTCGCCGTAACGCCGCGCGAAACTCGCGCGCCAAGCGCAAATCAGCCCGGCGAAGTCGCTTTGGACGTCGCAATCGACCGCGCCCCGCTTCGCACCATCACTGGCGGGGTCGGCTACGGGACCGAAGAAGGCCTGCGGCTCGAGGCGGGTTGGGAGCATCGCAACCTGTTTCCGCCGGAAGGGGCGCTCCTTGTGCGCGGCATTGCGGGCACGCAAGAGCAATTGGCCAGCGTTGGATTTCGGCGTTCCAACTTTCGCGCGCGCGATC
>JBCCKJ010000097.1:0-8054 GCA_039027455.1 Pseudomonadota bacterium
ACGTCGGGGGACGCGTGGCAGCGACGTTTGGATTCTAGCCGCAAAGACCAAGAAACCGGGCTACTCGTCACTTCCCCCAGGTTCTTGACGTTTAGCAGTCCGGAACGGGGGCTTGAGCCAAAACGCTCAGGTCCTCGTTTTACATGGTCCTTGATGGTGTCGGGTATCGCATCGCTGACATGGGCTCTCGGTCATTCTGCTTACGGGAGGCAAACCAACCGACCTGCGCTGGGTGCTGTCTCCTCAAAACCCGAAGGCGAAGCCGGCTTGGGCTACGACATCGCCCTCGGCGGTGTTGCCGGCGACGCCTCCGGTGAGAGCGAAGCTGTCGCTGGCGCGGCCCACAAAGTTGAGCGCAAAGCCCTGTTCGCCGGCGTAGGTCGCGACATTGCCCGCCACCACAAAGCGCTTGTCCGGCATGGCGATCGCGCTGCCCAGCGCCGCCGCCGCGGCAATCCCGCCGCGCGCGCGTTGGTCGACATCTTCAAGCCGGAACTCCAGCCCCGTCACCCGGCCCGAGAGCGCGTTGAACTGCGCCTCGCTTGCGACACTGGCATGCCCGCCTTGCTCGCTCAATTATCCTGCGCGAAGGTTGGTGTAACGATAACCTGCGCAAGAAGAGAGCAAACCGAACGAGATAGGCTTGTAGTCGACGTCAGCTTTCCTCTTGAATGATGGACATAGGTATGACGCGCTTGGCTCGCCAAATGCAGACGGGACCCTGAGACGAATTGCGCTCTGACTGCCCGCACCACCACCCCTTCCTGTAGCATCGCTCTAAAACGGCGACCGAACCGGCGTCGCTCGCGCAGACAGACCTAAACCATCGTCTCGATGAAAGGCCACGTTGCTAAGCGCTTACACCTCGCTTAGCTTTAGAGCGGGATGGATCACACAGTTGGAGAAGGGCGCGCGGTGATAAAACGAGGGTTTTTGATTGCCTTGGCCTTGGTGGCGGCGCTGGGCGGGTGGGCATGGTTCAACCGCTCCGAGATTGTAGCCCAACTGGTGTTGAACCGGGCTGAAGCAAACAAGGTGGAGGTGGGTCCGTATCGAGAAGTAAGCTGGGAGCGTGGCCCTGCCGAACCTCAACCTTCCGGCGCACCTCCCCTGCCCAACGTCGTGGTCATCCTGCTCGACGATTTTGGCTATAACGACCTCACCACCTTTGGCGGCGGTGTCGCGGGCGGCGAGGTGCCGACACCGAATATCGACAAGTTGGCGGCGGATGGGGCGATCTTTTCGCAAGCCTATTCGGGCACGGGCACCTGCGCGCCTTCACGCGCCATGTTGATGACGGGCCGCTATCCAACCCGCACAGGCTTTGAATTCACACCCACTCCCGACGGGATGAGCCGCGCTATCGCCACCATCGCCAACGGGAACGATCGCCATCCTCTTCCGGACACTATCTTGAGCGACGCGGCGCGATCGAACGAACTTCCTTATGAAGACCAGGGCCTGCCCGGCTCGGAAGTGACCATCGCCGAACTTTTGCAACAACGGGGCTATCACACGGTCCATATCGGCAAATGGCATCTTGGCCGGCGCGCGGACTTTATGCCCAACGCGCAAGGTTTTGACGAAAGCCTGCTGATGCACAGCGGGCTGTTCCTGCCCGAAGACGATCCCAACGTTGTCAACGCCAAGCTCGAATTTGATCCCATTGATCGCTTCTTGTGGGCGGCGATGCAGTATTCGGCGACCTACAACAATGGCGAGGTGTTCGAGCCAGGCGGGTATCTGACCGATTGGTGGACCGACGAAAGCCTCAAGGTCATCGAGGCGAACAAGCATCGCCCCTTTTTCCTCTATCTGGCGCATTGGGCGACGCACACCCCGCTTCAGGCCACCAAAGAGGATTATGAGGCGGTGGGCGATATTCAGCCCCATCGGTTGCGCGTCTACGCGGCGATGGTCCGCGCGCTGGATCGCAGCGTGGGGCGCGTGATGGATAAGCTGGAGGAAGAAGGGCTCGCTGAGAACACCATTGTCGTGCTGAGCAGCGATAACGGAGGCGCGGGCTATCTCGGCCTGCCTCAGGTCAACGCCCCGTATCGCGGTTGGAAGATTACGCTGTTTGAAGGCGGCATCCGCGTGCCGATGTTGGTCAAATGGCCGGACCGGATCACGCCGGGCACGGTGGTCGACACACCAGTGGCGCATATCGATGTGCTGCCAACTCTGGCCGCTGCGGCTGGGGCCGATTTGCCTGATGACCGCGAGATCGATGGCCGCAACATCTTGCCCGAAGCCACAGGCGACGGCGAGATCAAACGCCCAGGCGACGCCATCTACTGGCAATCAGGGGACTACCAAGTCGTTCGCGCCGGAGACTGGAAACTGCAGGTCGACGGATACCAGAACAAGTCGTGGCTCTTCGATTTGGCCAGCGACCCGACCGAGCAAGTCAATCTGATCGACCGAGCAACGGACAAAGCAGAAGAGCTTCGCGCGCTCCTGGCAGCGCATCACAGGGATGCGGTGGGACCGCTCTACGCGCACGAATTGCGCGCGCCTATCATGATCGACAAGACTATCGACCAAAGACCGGCCGAGGACGAAGAGTATGTTATCTGGGCCAACTAGGCGCGCGAGCGAGAAGGGTATCGGATGATCAGTCTGGGCATCAAATCCTTGTGCATCGTGGTTGCGATCCTCGCCCTCGCCGCGATCGGCATCTGGGTGGTCGGTTCGCAGCAGCCCTCGCGCGGCATTCACAAATACGAAAAAGTGCTGGTCGTGGCCCTGAAGCGCGATGCGCCGGGAGGTGATCTCTCCGAAATGGGTTTGTCGAGCTCGGCGATCTGGAAGGCCAAATCGCTTTTCCCGCTAATAGGCGAAGAGTCGCATTGGACCGATTTTCTGATCATGCCGCCCGATCGCGCCGCGCTGGCCGAGATTGAGACGACGCCCGGCCTTTTGGAAAGTTATGTCGCCGAAGTGCAATTGCTCGATGTGCCGACCTTCGCGCTTGGTCTTCTACGCGCGCAGCACCTGCTCGGGATCACGCGCCGACCTTCCAGGCCGGTCCCGACCTCGTTCGATGGATTTGAAAGCCGCGCCGATGTGCTCCCAAACACGGCTTCCATCCAATCGCTGCACGAGGTCGCCCCCGGCACGTCGCTCACGATGGTGAATTTCCTGAAATACTTCTCGGTCGCGGAAGGCGACGAAACCGATGGGCGAGAGGCCTATTCGCGCTATGGCCAGGAAGCCTTCAAAGCCGTCCACGCGGTCGGAGGGCAGCTCTTATTCGCAGGGCGGGTGAACGAAGTTGTTATCGCGTCCAAAAGTCAGACAGCGCCGCAGCCATGGGACGATCTGGCCGCGATGATCTACCCCGATCCCACGGCGATTTTGAGCATGGAGCAAAATCCGGCGTATCGAAAATCGCTTGGCCAGAGAGACGCCGGGCTAAAGCGCACCGAGGTGTATGCGAGCGCTGCGTATTGAAGCGACGCGCGAGGCCTAAGCGAAAAGGCGGCGCAAGTGAGCGCCCGCCAAGAGCACTCCGCCGATGACCGTGGGGATGGTTTCTTCGATCCCAAATCCTTCGGAAAACAGACCCCCGATCACCAACGCCGCGCCCAGGAAAGCGGGGAGGAGAAATCCGGCCGTACGCGCGCCCGGCGCTGTCAACGCCACCGTGCCCGACGCCAGAACCGCCAAGACGGCAAACGCCCAATGCACCCATTCCGCCTCAGCGGCAGCTGCGAGAAAGGGGAGTGAAACCGCCAGCACGGGCAGCGCAAGACAGTGCAGAATGCACAGCACACTCAATAAGACGGCGGCGCTGTCGGATGGGGTTTTGCTCTGGCTGGAAGTGGGCATGGGTGCCTTGGATCTGTCGGACGAATGCCCGCGCCTAGCTGGCGGCGTGGGCGTGCGTCAATGCGCGGAGGCGTTTGCGGAACAGGTCTGCAATCGAGCTCAGGATTGGCCGTGCTCGGCGCGCGCAATCTCATGCAGCCAATCGGCGTGTCGCGGGGCTTTCTTGGTCTCGCTCCATTCGTCGAGCATCAGAGGCGCGACGCGGGCGAGTTCTTCGTACTGATCCGGCGTACCGATATCGGTGGCAAGTTCAACACGGTGGCCGTTGGGATCGAAGAAATAGATCGACTTGAAAATGCCGTGATGCGTCGGGCCCAACACATCAATGCCAAGACCTTCGATATGGTCTTTTGCGGCAAGCAACTCGTCTTCGCCGCTCACCCGGAACGCAAGGTGCTGCACCCATTGCGGGGTGTTCTCATCGCGGCCCATATCGGGCTGGTTGGGCAGCTCGAAAAAGGCGAGTATGTTGCCATTCCCTGCATCGAGAAAGACGTGCATGTAGGGATCATACGCACCGGTCGAGGGCACGTGATCTTCGGCGAAAGCGGTGGTGTAGCTCATGCCAAGCGTCTTGGCGTACCACTCCACCGTCTCTTTCGCGTCACGACAGCGATAGGCGACATGGTGGACGCCGCCGAGTTTTATGGGGTGTTGTGCTGCGTCAGTCATAGCGTTCTCCCCATCATTGCGAGCCGCGAAGCGGCGCGGCAATCCAGGGTGTTGGAGCGCGAGACTCTGGATTGCTTCGTCGCTTCGCTCCTCGCAATGACGATCCTTATCACTCAGCGGGTTCTTCCACTTCTAGAGCGCCCCGGCGGATTTGGTCACGTTCCATGCTCTCGAACAGAGCTTTGAAGTTGCCTTCGCCAAAGCCATCGTCGCCCTTGCGCTGGATGAATTCGAAGAAGAGCGGTCCGACTTTCGCTTCGGCAAAGATTTGCAGCAGCAGGCGCGGCTGGCCGCCTTCGGTGGTGCCGTCCAGCAGGATGCCGCGCGTTTGCAGCGCGCTCACGTCTTCGCCGTGGCCCAGCAGACGTTCGTCGAGCATCTCGTAGTAGGTTTCCGGCGGCGCGGTCATGAAAGGCACACCCAGCGCTTTGAGTCTGTCCCAGCAGGCGGGGAGATCATCGCATATCAGCGCGATGTGCTGAATGCCTTCGCCGTTGTAATGGCGCAGAAATTCTTCGATCTGGCCCTTGCCGCTCTCGCCCTCTTCGTTGAGCGGGATGCGGATTTTGCCGTCCGGCGCGGTGAGCGCCTTGGAAGTTAGGCCGGTGTATTCGCCCTTGATGTCGAAGAAGCGGATTTCCTGGAAGTTGAACAGCCGTTCGTAATAGTCCGCCCAGTACGCCATGCGCCCGGTGTAGACGTTGTGCGTCAGGTGATCGATCGTGTGGAAGCCCGCGCCTTCGGGGTAGGGATCGACGCCGGGCAGGTAGTCGAAATCGATATCGTAAATCGTCAGGCTCTTGCCATCGGCTCCGGCGTAACGGTCGACGAGATACAGGATTGCGCCGCCAATACCGCGGATCGCGGGGATGGAAAGCTCCATCGGGCCGGGTGTGTTGGCGACGGGCTCTGCGCCCGCTTCAATCAGGTGCTCGTACGCCTTGGCCGCGTCGCGCACGCGAAACGCCATGCCGCACGCGCTCGGCCCGTGCTCTTGAGCGAAGTACCACGCAGCGCACTTGGGTTCGTAGTTGACGATCAGATTGATGCCGCCCTGGCGCCAGAGATTGACATCTTTCGAACGATGCTTGGCGACAAGGGTAAAGCCCATGGTTTCAAAAACCGGCTCAAGAATGCCCTTTTCCGGGGCGCAGAATTCGACGAACTCGAAGCCGTCGAGCCCCGCCGGGTTTTCAAAGAGATCATCGGCGTGAGCGTTCATAGATCAGTGGCCTTCACAATTCGCAGATAGCGCGGTGCAAAATGTTGCGCGCGCAAGTCTGCGTGACAAACTGGTTACGATTGAAACTATTTACGCCCTTTTCTCCCACATTGCAATGTTGAAGAGCCTCAAAATGGTGATCGCTGGTTGATCCCCCTGCCCGAACGCCCTCGATCAACTAAGCCCTTGGCAAGCCGTTGCGCTTCGGTGCAATCTGTTCTCCAAGAGGAGAGATCGCATGGCTATCAAGACCAAGGGCATCAACCATATCGCGCTGGTGTGCCGCGACATGAAAGAGACGACCGAATTCTACACCAAGGTCTTGAACATGCCTTTGTTCAAGACGGTGCAGCTACCCGATGGCGGCCAGCACTTCTTCTTTGACGCCGGCGGTGGGAACGCGGTCGCGTTCTTCTGGTGGGAAGACGCGCCCGAGGCCGCGCCCGGTATCGCGTCGGTCAAGAAGTTTCCGTTTGACGCCAAGACTGCGCATGGCAGCATGAACCACCTCGCCTTCGATATGGAAGAAAGCGAGTTGGAGGCTACCCTGGAACGTCTGGAGGAGACCGGGGTGGAGCACACCCACATGGTCTTCAACCACGATGACAGCCCCTCGGGTTATTCCAAGGACATGCACGAGGGTGTGTTTGTGCGCTCGGTCTATTTCACCGATCCCAATGGCATCATGCTGGAATTTGCGGCGACCACGAAGACCTTTGGCCCTGACGATGTTGCGCACGAGCCCGCCTCCGCCGCTGTACCGCAGGAGGCCTAAGCCATGCCCCGTTTGCGCGAAGTTCCGCTGTCCGAAGCGGACGAGAAAGTGGCCAAACCGCTTTACCGCCTGCTGTTCGGAGAGCGCGATCCCGTCGCCGAACCCGGCACTGCCACCGGGACGCCGGGCGATTGGTGGACCGTGTTTGCAGGCTCACCTGCGACGTTGAAGCACGCGGCGGAAGGCTTCGCCTATTACCGCTCGCCCGAGCGCAAGCTGGACCCGATCCTGCGCGAGCTTGGTCAAACCTGGGCCGGATGGGCGGCGGGCAGCCAATTTGTGTTTTCTCAGCATTGCAAGAGCCTGCGCGGCCTCGCCTACCCCGAAGACAAGATCGCCGCCCTGCCCACTTGGCAGACCAGCGATGTTTACGACGCCAAAGAGCGCCTTGTGCTGGCCTATGCCGATCGCTTGGTGACGCATCAGGGTCGCGTGCCCGATACACTCTTTGATCAGCTCAAAGCCGAGTTCAGCGACGAGGAAATCCTCGAGCTCACCTACACGACCGCGATGTACATGATGCACGCCGTGATGAGCCGCGCCTTGCGCACCGAGTTTGACGACCGGGACGATCCCATCATCGAAGTCGAAGCGCCCGAGGGTTTTGACGCGCTCGATTTCCTCGGCGGGAACCGCCGCAGCTAAAGGCCAGGCTGCGGCGTCAGCCGTCCGATATTGCGCCCACGCTCGTCGCGGGTGACGGTGAGCGTATCGTTGAATGGCTCGCCGCCTTCAAACACGGCGCGCGTCGCTTCATCCGCGAGGTCGGCGTTGCCCGCCACGCGGCCACCGCTTTCGTCGCGGCCAATCCAGATCGCTTCGTCGCCCCTTTTGGTCCGGTGGATCGTGTAGGTCTCGACGGTTGCGCGCTCGACCTCGGCGGAACCCAAAGCCACATGATCGTTCGCTTCCGGCAACATATCGAAACGATCGTTACCAGACCAGTCGGCGGACGTGGTTGAGTAAACGCCGGACGAATACTTGCTCATCCACCCGCCATTGGCGCCCACAAAGGCGAAACTTCCCGCGTCGCCGCGCACCTCCTGCACCGCTTCGACAATGGCGTGCGCGGAATAGTTGTTTCCCGCCCCGCCGAAGAACGGCAGGCCCCCCGTCAGCGTCAGACCGCGCGGGTCGTCGACGCTCAGCCCGAAATGATCGACCTGATTGAAGACCGGAATCGCAAAGCACGAATAGAAATCGAGATAGGCCATGTCGGCCAAAGTCTTGCCCGCACGTCGCAGAGCGGTGTCTGCGCTGGCGATGCTGGCGGGGCATCCGGAGAGGTCCGGGCGTTGCAGCATCGGCAGTTCGGTGGCTGCAGTGACCGCGTGGATGTGCACCCACTTGTCTTCCGGAACGCCCAGCTCGCGGGCTTTGGCAGCGCTGGCAATGATGATCGCAGCCGACTGGTTCACCTGATCGCGCGCCACCGTCATCCGAGCATAGGGTTCGGAGACAACGCGGTTGCGATCAGTGATGGTGGCGAGTTCTTCGGCGCTGCGCTCCACAGGAGCCGCCGCGTGCGGGTTGGCCGCCGCGACCTTAGTG
>JBCCKJ010000098.1:0-7983 GCA_039027455.1 Pseudomonadota bacterium
CGGGTAAGGAGCGAGATTCGGCCCGAGGATTCGCCCCTCTCCGGTTCCTTGGCATTGATCGCGTCGCGCGCGTTGACCGCCAAGTTCATAATGACCTGTTCAAGCTGCTGAGGATCGGCGCGCACAGGGCCCAGATTGCGGTCGTGCTGGATGTAGAAGCTGATCTTCTCGCCGAGCAGCCGTTTGATGAGTGGGGTCACCTCGCTCACGACATCCGGGATTTGCAGCACTTCAGGGCGCAAGGTCTGCTGGCGCGAAAAGGCCAAAAGCTGACGCGTCAAAGCAGCGGCGCGGTTGGAGTTGGCCTGAATCTGCTGGATATCGTCGTAGTCGCTATCGCCCGGGGTGTGCCGCAACAGCATAAGGTCGCATGTGCCGATAATCGCGGTCAGCACATTGTTGAAGTCGTGTGCGACCCCGCCGGCAAGCTGCCCAACGGCTTGCATTTTGGTCGCCTGCGCGACCTGCCGCTTGAGCTGGTTCTCTTCGCTCGAATCGGCGAGGCTTATGAGCACGGCCGCTTCGCCCAAACCGCGAACGCCGGCGAGCCCTAACGAAACCGGTTCTCCGGGTTCATGGACCAGATGCACCGCAACATCGCCGTTGGTCGCTGGCCCCCGCCCATGACGGCGCACCGCGTCGGAAAGAGGCGTCTTGTCTTCGGGAATGACGAGATCGGTCGGGAAAGTCGGCAGGCCTTTCCCCTGGCGTCCGACCGAACGTAGAAACGCCTCGTTTGCGAAGAGAAACCGCCCGTCGCGGTTGGTCATGGCCAGACCTAGAGGCAGCTGCGCCAAAAGCGACTCGAGCTGGGAGACGCCGGCCTGGCTTACGCTGTCCCAGCCGCTGCCAATGCCTAGACCGCTGTCGATCAACAGCATGAGCGACGTTGTGTCTTCCGCGCGCGCCGTCATATCGGCGTCGACGTCTTCAAGCGCGATGTCGACGAGCGTTTGCGCCGTTCCGCCACGCCCTTCGCGTGCGAAAAACAGCCGATCACGTTCGTCGGAACGCAGCAAGGAAACAAAATCCTGTCCGGCCATCGTCGCGCTGGCGTCGCCCATCGCTCGCTGGGCAAAACCGGCGCTGGCGGAAAGGACAGTACCATTCGCGTCGGTTATCGCTCCTTCGATCCCGCCTCGGCTGAGCATACGGCCAAAGGCACCAGTCAGATCGAGCGCCTTAATCGCCGCGCTTTCGTCGCTGTCGATGCGATCGAACCGCCAGATCAGATGATCATCACCGCGACCCGCTCGCCGCGCGCTTACGCTCCACTGGGCCTCGCTGGCTGGCACTCCGGGCAAGCGGTCGAACTCGGCAAACCCGTCGCGCCACGCTTCGCGCGCGAGGCGCGTTACAGCTTCCAAGCCCTCTCGCGTTAAAGAGAGCTGCGGCGGCGCGTACGATATCCCAAAGCCTTCGACATAGGCCGTGTTCGCACAAACCAATCGGTTGGCGCGATCCGTGATCGCTACCGCGCTGGCGCGTGGCCCTTCGGCTTCGATAGCGGCCAGCGTTACTGACCAATCGGGCACGGCTCCCTCTACCTCGAACGAAGCCGCTGACGAACCCTGCAGAGCGTAGAAGCCGACCAGGAGCACAATCAGTCCAAGCGCAAACACCGCGGACAGAGCTGCACTAGTTGTGACGAAGTAAATGGCGGCGACGCTCACCGCCAACCCAAGTCCAAGCGCTCCCAGCAAGAGCGGCGCCGGGCCATCGCCGGAAGCGGCGGACAAATCTTGGCTAAGGATGCTCAAGCGGTGCGTTTCCCTACATGTACGACCGGTGGTCAAAGCAGCGCCTGCCGTGACCCAATCGCGACAAGGTCTAATTGGCGTTGAGCCGCTGGTCGAGACGCTGCTCCATGGATTTCAGACGTTTTGCCCGCTTGCGCGCAACCATCATGCGCCAAGCCGCCCCGGCAACAAGGTATCCAAGGCTCGATGAAACGATCGCGAGCACAAGAAAGCCGAAGGCGGTAACGCCGGCGAGCTGAAAGGCGTCAACCAGCCACACCAAAACCCCGCTTTTGAGCTCCTCGTTTGCGACGCGGCCCAAATCCTCATCGATGTTGAGGGTCAACTCCCCCACCTGATTGGCCACGTAAATCCAAAAGGGAAACGTGAAAGGGTTGGTGACAAACGTCACAAGCGCCGCAATCGGCACATTGGCGCGGGCGGGCAGCGCCAAAAAGGCCGCAAGAAAGATCTGACCAATGGGGACGATAAAGGCCGAAAACAGGCCCAGCGCGACCCCGCGCGGCACAGAGCGGCGTGTGAACCGCCACAATTCGGGTGACAGGAAACGATGCGCAATCGGCCGAAGGTATCTGTTGCGCGCCATCTCGTCGCGCGAGGGCATATACTTCCGAATTAGGTCACGACCGAGCGTCTTCGAACGCCAGGATATCTTAGCGGAGTTGCGCGGCGAGACCGGTTTTGAGCTCATAGGACGCAGCCAACGCGCTGGGGGCCCAACGCGGACTTGGGATGATCAGAAATACAAAGACTCACGATCGTTCTCACGGCCACGCTGATATGGGTAGGAGACCCCGTGTGACAATCGCCTGAACCAATCAAAAGCGCATTAAAGATCACATACGCCATCAACCGTGACCGATTTGCGCCAAACTTTGGCGAACGAGCGCGAGCTTAGCCCTTCTCTCGCATCAGGCGGGCTTTGTCTCGCTTCCAATCGCGGTCTTTGATCGTCGCCCGCTTATCGTGCGCTTGCTTACCCTTGGCCAGGGCCAGCTCCACTTTCGCGCGTCCCGTGGCGTTGAAATAGACCGACAGCGGCACCAGCGTCATTCCCTTGCGCTCGACAGCGCCAAACAACCGATTGATCTCGCGCGCGTGAAGCAGCAGCTTACGCGGACGCTTTGGTTCGTGGTTGAGGCGATTGCCGTGGCTGTATTCAGGAATGTTCGAGTTGATCAGCCACACTTCACCATCGCGCGCCTCGGCGTAGCTTTCCGCAATGGTAGCCTGCCCCGCCCGAAGCGCTTTGACTTCGGTGCCATGCAAAGCGAGACCCGCCTCAAAGGTGTCTTCGATATGATAATCAAAGCGCGCGCGACGATTATCCGCGACGACTTTCTGCTTATCAAACGTCTTGGGTTTGGGACGTGCCATAGTGGCGCTGCACATAGGAGTGGACTAACGGCTTGGCAATCGGCACGGTTCTAGCAACTTCAAGGCAATCATCGGTTGAAATTCCTGAGTTTATGTTGAGAATCTCCGATAGGTCTTCAGGGCCAAAACCGTTTTTTGGGGCTAGATTAATGAGTGTTCGTTTCGGCGCGATTTTATGCGCTCTCTTCGCTGTGTTCTTGTCCGCCAGCGTGGAGCTGAAGGCGCAAGCCGTTGTCCCGCTTTCGGAATATGGAAAGCTACCCGATGTCGAACAGACCGCCATTTCGCCCAGCGGTCGACGCGTGGCTCTGCTGACCACGGTGCAGGGCAATCGCGTAATCTTGATGATCGAGGATCAGGCTAAGCTATTGAGCTCGGTTATGGTCGACGACGCCAAAGTCGCTTCGATACGCTGGGTTGGCGAAGACCGCATATTGATGATCAACCGCCAAACACAGCGATTGGGCGCTCGTTTCACCACGAACAAGGCTGAAATCTTTACGGGCCGCGTCATTCCAGTGGACGAGAAGGACAAAGGCGGCGTTATCTTCGCAAATCGGCCGCAAATCCTGGAGATGATCGTAGGTAATTACGGCGTCCGCGAGATCGAAGGCAAGTATTACGGCTTTTTCGGCGGCTTCGAGCTGGTGAAAAAGAACGGTTCGCGCGCGCAGTTTGTTTTTGGTCACGGACGCCCATACCTTTATCGAGTCGACCTGCGAACGCTTAAGACCCAGGTGGTGTCTGGAGCCGCACGTCCTGGCTTCATCAAGGACTGGCTGATCGGTGACGACGGCGAGGTGGTCGCAACGCTAAGCGCCTCTTTCGAATCCGGCAAATGGCAGGTGCGAAACGCCAATGGCATCGTAGTTCTGGAAGGGCAAACCGCGGATGCACGCGTCTCGCTTGTCGGTCTTGGACAAGATGGCACGACCTTTGTGATGTCCGATCGCGTTGGCGACCTTGAGTTTGAATGGTTCGAAGCGTCGCTTGCGGGCGGAGGAACGCGCGAAGTTTTTCTTGAGGATAAGGATGTGGGCCGGGCCTTCTGGGACAACAAGACGGGCCACTATCTGGGGTATCAGACAAGCGGTGATGAACCGCGTCTTACCTTTGTAAACGAGACACTTAACAAGAATTCAGATCGAATTGCCCGCACGTTCAACACCTTTCGAACCCGGTTAACAGCGTGGAGCGAAGACTATGGAACGGTGCTTGTACGGACCAGTGGCAACAAGGATTCAGGCACATACTACTCGGTCGATCTTGCCAATAAGAAAGCCGGGGCCATCGCCTATGAGCGCATGGCCATTGGCCCGGCGGAGGTCGGCGAAATCTCAACCTTTGAATACACCGCAAGCGACGGCACGGCGCTGGATGGTATTCTGACGGTTCCGCCCGGTATGGAAGCGAAGAACCTTCCAGTCGTCGTGCTTCCTCATGGGGGGCCTGCCGGCCATGACACAGCGCGGTTCGATTGGTGGGCGCAAGCCTTTGCATCGCGGGGATACGCCGTCTTTCAACCCAATTTTCGCGGGAGCACCAACCGTGACGAGGCGTTCATGCGCGCAGGCTTCGGAGAGTACGGTCGCAAGATGCAGACCGATAAGTCTGATGGGTTGATGGCGCTCGCCGAGGCGGGCCTGGTCGATGCGGATCGCGCATGCATTGTTGGCGCCAGCTACGGCGGATACGCTGCGCTCGCCGGCGTCACAATCCAACGGGACTTTTATAAATGCGCTGTAGCGGTCGCGCCCCTAAGTGACTTACGCGATAGGTATAATTACCGATATCGCCAGTCCGGCAGAGAGCGCACGCGTAAGGCAGATTTGCTGGAGCAGATGGGAGATCCTGACCTTTGGGATCAATACTCTCCTCTTAAACGCGCCGAAGAAGCCAACGCACCAATCATGCTTATCCATGGAGTCGACGACACGGTTGTCCCTTACAGCCATTCTTCGAAGATGGCTGACGCCTTAAAGGATGCGGGTAAACCCTACGAGCTGGTAACGCTCAAAGGCGAAGACCATTGGCTATCGCTCTCAGCCACACGCCAGGAAATGCTCAGCAACGCCGTTCGCTGGGTGGAGACGCACAACCCACCAAACTAAACTAGCCCAGCGTGCTCCAGCGCTTCATCGACCGCGCGGCGAGATGACTCGCTCGCTTCTACAATCGGCAATCGGACGCTCGGCTCAATGTAGTCGACCACACGGCTGAGCGCGTACTTAGCAGGCGCGGGGCTCGCGTCTGAAAACATCGCGTAATGCAGCGGGAACAGCCGATCGTTCAATTCACGCGCTTTCTTCAGTTCGTTGGCGGCAATAGCTTCGTGGAACTCGGCGCACAAAGCGGGCGCAACGTTCGCCGTCACCGAGATTGCGCCGCGACCGCCCGCCGCTGAATGCGGCAACCACAGCTCGTCATTTCCGGAAAGCTGGCAGAAATCACGCCCGATCCCCATGCGATGATCCGCCACACGACTCAAATCGCCGCTTGCATCTTTGATCGCGACAATCTGCTCGGGATACTTCTTGACCAGCGCAACGACTGTCTCATCCTCAATATCGGTCACCGTGCGGCTCGGCACATTATAAAGCACGATGGGAAGCCCGCAGTTTTCTGCGAGATAGCTGAAATGCGCCATCAGGCCCGCTTGGCTGGGTCGGTTGTAATACGGGGCCACGCACAGCCCCGCCGCCGCCCCGGCTTTCCTTGCAAAATTCATGTGCAGCGCGGCGTTCATCGTGTCGTTTGACCCGCATCCGGCAATCACCGGCACACGCCCGGCGGCCTGTTCAATGCACACTTCGATCACCCGGTGATGTTCGGCGTTAGACAGCGTCGAGGCCTCGCCCGTCGTGCCGCACGGCACTAGCGCGGAACTGCCCTCTTCAATCTGCCATTCGACCAGCCTGCGAAAGGCGGGTTCGTCAAACGATCCATCGCGAAAAGGAGTCACCAGAGCGGGAATTGATCCGCTAAACATTGCTTTATCCTCGTATCCGTCAAACCTGCGCCTTGCGCCCGACGGTGTGTTGCGCCAGCCATCGCGGGGATGTTCAGCGCCTGATAAGGAGCCTTTTGGCATAATGTCCAGCATGGTCAGCAATTTGCGAGTCAAAGCTCTTTCTTGCGCCGCACTTGGCGCGCTGTTCTTGGGCGTGCCTTCATCTGCCAAAGTCGAAGCGCAAAGTGGTTCAGCGCCGATGGTGGCGCAACTGCCCAGCTCGGTGGACGCCGCCATTTCCAAATGGGAGCTACTCCAGAAAGAGCGGGAGTTGAACTTTGGCGAGTACGCCAGCTTTGCGGTCGCCTATCCCGCCTATCCGCGAATGGAGATCATTCGGCTTCGAGCGGAAAAGGCGTTGGAGATGGAGGCTCCGGGCCGAACCGATCTGCTGCGCTTCTTTGATGCGCACCCACCGCTGACGAACCCCGCCCGTGCGCGCTATGCGATGGCACTGGCCAGCGCGGGCCGCGTTGAGGCGTTCCAAGTGGCACGAGAAGCCTGGCGCGGCGGGCGGATGGAAGAGAGCATCGAACTGACGCTTAATGAGCTCTATTCCAACCGCTTAACGCCAGCCGACCACAACGCGCGCATGGACGCGCTGCTTTGGCAGGGCGAAGCGCCAGCGGCGACGCGGCACATGATCAGTCTTCGCCCAGCGGACCGAAATCTGGCAATGGCGCGGCTGGCGTTGGTGAATGGCGCATCGCCGAGTGATGCCGGCCTCACGACGCCAGCCAACGCAATGCAAAGTGCGGGATACATCTACAACCTAGTCAATTTCCATTTGGCCAATCGCGACAATCGAGCCGCCGTCTCGGTTCTAAGCTCGCGTGGGATGGTCGATGCGCCTGCGCTGGATGGCGAAGAGATGATCGGCGTCATGCTGCGCGTAGCGAAATTGGCGAATGCGTCCGACGCTTCGAGGATCGCCAGCAAAGTAGACGATCTTTTTGAACCGGGCGCCGACATTTCGGAAGGCTCTTTCACCCTTCGCGATCGCTACACCGATTTGATGTGGCTGGGCGGGACAAAGGCGCTGTGGACGCTGGGCCAAGGCGAACGGGCCAAAAGCCTCTTCGAACGTTACGCGCGCGCCGCGCGCAGCCCGCTGACGCGCGCAAAAGGCTTCTATTGGGCGGGTCGTGCCGCACGGCGCGCCGGTAACGCTCAAGACGCTTCCCGACTTTACACTGAAGCTTCGCGCTGGCCCGACTACTACTATTCCCAGCTGGCGCTCGGCGCGCTTGGCCAGCCTATGCCCGAGTTTGGCACCCTCCCACGCCCCGCTATTACGAGTGAGCAACGCCGCGCATTCGAAGCGCGCCCCGTAGCACAGGCGATTGAAGCGATAGGAAAGAAGCGGCGGCGCTGGCAGACGGAACGGCGCTTTTTTCAGGCCATCGCGGATGACACCGCTAACGAAACTGAGATGTTGATGGCGCACGATCTGGCATCGCGGCTCGGCCTGCCAGAAATGTCGGTCGTGCTGGGGCTGAAGAATGGGGAGTTGGGCTATTCGGGGATTGAACGCATTGGCTTCCCGACCATCGAGACACCGCTCGTGCGTGATTGGGCGATGGTGCATGGGATCAGCCGCCAGGAAAGCGAATTCGACCGCACGCGCATCAGCCACGCAGGCGCGCGCGGGATCATGCAGCTTATGCCTGGCACCGCGCGCGAACAGTCGCAGAAATTGGGTGTCCAATACATGCGCGCCAACCTGATCGAGAAGCCGCAATACAACATCGAATTAGGCGATGCCTATTTCCAGCGGATGTTGCGATACTACGACGGCGCGCACCCTCTTGCGGTTGGCGCCTACAACGCCGGGCC
>JBCCKJ010000099.1:0-7978 GCA_039027455.1 Pseudomonadota bacterium
GACAAGGAAAGGCAGCTCCATCATCCACGGTGTGGCGATGCCAAGCGCCTCTTTGGCTTGAACAAGCGGGCCTTCGACACTTAGCCCCACCAGCGTGCTGATCACGAAGATCATGAAGAGCATGTAGAACACATCGGTGGCCAGTTCTTTGCGGTTGATCCGCCAGCCTTCGTGCCGTTCATTCACGAATTCCATCAATTGGATGAAGCCCATCGTGCCAAACGAAACGAGCGCAAACAGCCAACCGGCCTCCACCCATTCGGTGGGAGCAAAGGCAAAAGTCGCCCAGATAGCGGCAACGGTGGCCGGTGGGAGTAAGTCAAAAATGGCTTGTCTCATAAAGGGGCCCCCACATTCAAAAATTCATCGACGCAATAAATCGGAAACGCCCAACGATGTCGAGCCTCGATTACCCAAGGCCCAAGTCGTGAGCCATTGACTACACGCTTCGCAACTAGATACGCGCAAGCCGATAAATTGGATGATGTCCGCCGCCACGAGTTGGGGTACTTGAGCCCCATCGGCAAGCGGTTACTGAAATGACAGCGTTGCGGCGCGCTCACCCTCATATGCAAACGAGGCTTCGATGGGGCCCACGCTTATCACCGACCGAGCGCCGTGGGCTGCGGGAAAACAGCCGAACTCGAGATGGGCCAGTTTCGCCTCAAAGGAATAGTGCCTTACAAACCGAACCCGCTCGACAGGGCTTTGCGCTGCCAATTCAGCATAACCGGAAACGGGCT
The DNA here is from genome assembly GCA_039027455.1 of Pseudomonadota bacterium. GTDB lineage: Bacteria > Pseudomonadota > Alphaproteobacteria > Sphingomonadales > Sphingomonadaceae > Erythrobacter. Next base: position 744 of record JBCCKJ010000099.1, read on the forward strand.
GATCGCGGCGAATTGGATCGATGTCGGCGTTTTGCGCGTCCCTAGCGGACAGACATTCGTCAACAAATTGCGCAATCCTCGAAGCGTTCGCATCAAATTCGGCGCGCGATAGGACGCCATCTGCGTTCGTATCAAACGCCTTAAGCGAGGCCGCGTCGGCGAAAAAGGATACCTGAATGGCGCTGCCCGTGGTTGATACACGGATCGCGTCATCATGGCCGCGATGGGCAATGGCCGGACCAGCAACAGCCGCCGCAAGCAACGAACAAACGGCAAGAGCAAGACGATCCATAGCTTCTATCTCCGCCGGAATGAGCCGTCCGGCGTTCCCCTCACACAACGCGGGATGTAGGGGTAATCGTCGGTGATGAAGTAGTGATAGATGCCCGACGGGAATTCCGGCGTGGGTCCAAATCGACCGCCGCACTCATCCAGATCGCCCGGCCCGGCAACAAAAACCCAATCTTCCCTGAATTCGCCGTCAAACGCTCCGCCGGGCCCGCTGCCTCGCGTGCCTGCACGCAGTGCCCAATCGGCGGTCATTACCTTCAGACCACTCACGGGATCGCCTGCGTCATTATATCCGTAGCGCAGGTAGAACGGGAAACCATCGGCGGCATACCCACCCAGGACCATATCGCTCACGCCTTCATTCTCACCGAGTAAGTTGAGCAGCAGTTCCATCATGCCATGATAATGGTAGTTGCCCGTCGGCTGGACGTGACCATTGTTGCAGTCGGTACCCAGCCACGCATTCACGATGTTGCTGGTTGTCCCGTCGGCAATAGCCGGCGTGATCGCCTCGTAGTTCCACACGCCTGCATTCTGGAAACTCTCGGCCGTGTCGCGCTCCAATACGACGCCATCCAGCGTGATACCGAATTCGGCCATCTCGGTTATTGTTCCGGTGTTCACCGGCGTGTTGGTGAAGGTGTAGGTGCGGTTTTGCGCGCTGATTGCGTTAGGGTTCCCGGCGTTCGGAAACGTGCCTGTCGCGTGGCGGGGAACGGCGTTGCCTGTGACCGTTGTGATACCGCCATTGACGGTAAACGCGGCGGTGTTTGCCGCGATCGGAGCCTGCGTACAGGCCCATTCCTCGTTGCCTGTAAAGTCACCGAGGGCCGTACTGTCGTTCTGATCGGGCGCAACAAAGACCTCGATAAACACGGTGTCACTTATGCTTCCATCGCTCACTTCAAAAGCCAAGGTCGTGCTTTCGGACACGGTGGGAGCGGTGAATTCCGGCCTTGCGCTTGTTGGATCGCTGAGCGTTACATCGGGGCCTTGGGTCTGTGTCCACGTCAGCGCTGCGTTGGTTTCAAAACCTTGGAGGGTGACCGTGGTTCCGGGTGCAACGATCTGATCAATCCCTGCATCGACCGTCGAGCCAGGCGTTGGCGTAGGAACCGGAGCCGGAGTTGGTGTGGGGGTCACGGTAACAGAGGTCCCGATCGATTCGTCTCCTCCGCACGCGACCAATCCTGCAGAGGTGCTGACCACAGCCAGGATCGAAATCGAATTCCTCAACATATGCGCGCCCTCCGTCACTCGGCCAATACCGCAGCCAACCATCCAGCAACCTTCTGCGCTAACCCAAGCGAAGCCTAGTAATGATCGGTATCGAAGTGTCCCGCATAGCTTACGCAATGACCCATAAGCGTGTGATCTTAAGAAGGTCTAATCATGATCATCATGGTCATGCCCGTCACCTTCGTGATCATGGTCGTGGTCGTGGTCGTCAGCGTCATGGTCTGGAACGCCGTCGCCATCATGGTCGTGATCGTGATCTTCGGCTTGGCTGGCCTCGTAGTCCTCGGGGTCGATGAAGCCGCTGTTGTCCGGCTCGCTTCCACACGCGGCCAATCCCACAACCGCCAGAGAAATCCACATTGCACGCACCTTGTGTCTCCTTAGAAGGGATGTTCGTAGAGCATCTCAATGCCGTCCGAACAGTTTCTCTACATCATCCATGCTGAGTTTGACCCAGGTGGGTCGTCCGTGATTGCACTGGCCTGAACGCGGTGTCGCTTCCATTTCGCGCAGCAGCGCGTTCATTTCGGCCACGCTGAGCACCCGCCCCGCTCGCACAGATCCGTGGCACGCCATCGTCGCGAGCACATATTCGAGCCGTTCCGCCAAAAGCAGCGATCCGCTTTCCTCTTGCGGCCCGTGCTTGGCGATATCGTCGGCAAGATCACGCAGCAGCTTTTCGGTGTCGGCTTTGGCGATCGCGGCTGGGACCGCGCGCACCAGCATGGCCGAAGGACCAAAGCGCTCAACGGTAAGGCCATAGCGCGCAAGACCTTCCGCCGCCTGTTCGAGCCGGTCGCAATCGACCTCGTCCAGTTCGACCACGTCGGGCACCAGCAAGGCCTGACTGCGCTGGGCGGCCTCCCCTGCCCCAGCCCGCTTCAAGCGCTCCAGAACAAGGCGTTCGTGCGCAGCGTGCTGATCGACCAGCACCAAACCGTCCGCGCTTTCCGCCACGATGTAGGTGTTCGCCACCTGACCGCGCGCAATCCCGAGCGGATATTGCGCGGCGTCTTCTGGTATAGGCGCGGCTTCTTCGGCGCGGCCCTGTGGGAGAGCTTGTGGGAGAGCTTGCGGCTCCGGTGCGTTCCACTCTGGTCTCGGCTCCGAAACTGCGTTGATCGGGCGCTGCACCGGCGCGGACCAATCGCGCCCTTCGAAGATTGAGCGCAGCGCCGCCTTGGGCTCCGTCTGCACCGGTTCCGCCCGCCAGCGCTCCATCGCAGCGCGGTCTGGCCCCTGCGCGCTGCGGCGATCTCCCGTCGCTAGGGCCTGCCTCAAGCCCGACACAATAAACCCGCGCACCGCTGCGGCGTCTCGGAAACGCACTTCCGTCTTGGCCGGATGGACGTTCACATCGACGTCTTGTGGCGGAATCTCTAGGAACAGCGCCAACACCGCGTGGCGATCGCGCGCCAGCATATCGGAATAGGCACCACGCACCGCGCCCACGAGCAGCTTATCTTTCACAGGGCGACCGTTCACGAACAGGTACTGATGGTCCGCGACTCCACGATTGTACGTGGGTAAGCCCGCCAATCCGGTCAGCCGCATCGCGCCGTGTGGTCCCTCGCGCTCCATATCGATGGCCACCGCGTTATCCTTGAGCTCACGCGCAACGATTTGCGCCACGCGGGTCGCCAGATCCTCGTCGGCCTGCGTGGACAACGCCTTGCGGGTGCGCCCGTCTGATCCGTTCTCCAGCGTGAACGCGATGTCGGGCCGCGCCATGGCCAATCGGCGCACCACATCGAGGCACGCGAGGTATTCGCTGCGAGGTGTGCGCAGGAATTTGCGGCGCGCCGGGATTTTGGCGAACAGATCTTCGACCCTTACCCGTGTTCCGGCGGGCAACGCGGCAGGCTCGTCGGCCTTACGCTCGCCGTGATCAACGACGATCCGCCAACCTTCATCCGCGCCATGCACGCGGCTTTCGATCGTCATGAGGGCTACGCTTGCGATCGAAGGAAGCGCCTCGCCGCGAAAGCCCAGCGTGTCGACCAGCTCTATCGCCTCATCGGGCAGTTTAGAAGTGGCGTGGCGTTCCAAGGCGAGGCCAATATCCTCCGCGCTCATGCCGCATCCGTCATCGGTGACTTCAAGCCGGGTCAGCCCGCCATCGTTCAAGACAACCGCAATTCGGCTCGCGCCCGCATCAATCGCGTTCTCAACCAGCTCTTTTAGAGCCGCCGCCGGGCGTTCCACGACCTCGCCCGCCGCGATCCGATTGACCAGATCGGATGGCAAACGGCGTATGCGCGAAGCCCGTTCAGGGCTCTGAGAGGGCGTCATTTCGGCCATTTGTCGTAAGCTACGCGTCAATGGCCGCAAATTCGACCCCAGCGGTGCATAATTACCAATTCGGTCAACAAATTTTTTGGCCTTTTTGGCAAGGTTTCGCTAGGCCTCAACGGCATGAGGTCTCCTCGGGGGCGGTCCTGTGTTCAACGCTTCTCACGCCCGTGAGTTTGGCACCTCCACCGCACCCGGCACATCACGGAACAGAACATAAGTTATGAGCTTTTTTGCCAATCTCTTTAAATTCGGATCGCAAAACATGGCCATCGATCTCGGGACGGCCAACACCCTCGTCTACGTGCAGGATCAGGGCATCATTCTGAACGAACCCAGCGTGGTCGCGATTGAAACGATCAACGGTATCAAACGCGTCAAGGCGGTGGGCGATGACGCGAAGATGATGATGGGCAAGACGCCCGACACGATCGAAGCGATCCGCCCCCTGCGCGACGGCGTGATTGCGGACATCGAAATCGCCGAAGAAATGATCAAGCACTTCATTCGCAAGGTCCATGGCAAGCGCAATCTGTTTCGCTATCCCGAGATCGTGATCTGTGTGCCTTCGGGTTCGACCTCGGTGGAAAAGCGCGCCATTCGCGACGCCGCGTCGAACGCGGGCGCGTCCGAAGTTCACCTGATTCTTGAGCCCATGGCCGCCGCGATCGGCGCAGACATGCCCGTGACCGAGCCGGTCGGCAGCATGGTGGTGGATATCGGCGGTGGCACGACCGAAGTTGCGGTCCTGTCGCTGCGCGGTCTCGCCTACACCACCTCGGTGCGCACCGGAGGGGACAAGATGGACGAAGCCATCGTTTCCTACGTGCGCCGACACCACAACCTCTTGATCGGTGACAGCACGGCGGAACGGATCAAGAAAGACTACGGCATCGCCATGGTCCCGGAAGATAACGCGGGCGAGAGCATCACGCTAAAAGGCCGCGATCTTGTGAACGGCGTACCGAAGGAAATCACCATCAATCAAGCGCATGTCGCTGAGGCGTTGTCAGAACCCATCGGCGCCATCGTCGAAGGCGTGCGCATCGCGCTGGAAAACACCGCGCCCGAACTGGCCGCCGACATTGTGGATCAGGGCATTGTGCTGACCGGCGGCGGCGCGTTGATCCGCCGTTTGGACGAACATCTTCGCGAAGAAACCGGGCTGCCGGTCTCGATCGCTGAAGATCCGCTGACCTGCGTGGCCATTGGCACGGGCCGGGCCATGGAAGATCCCATTTATCGCGGAGTGTTGATGACGGCGTAAGTGCCGCCGGGCTCACCTTAAAGGCGAGCTGATTAGAAGGGGATTGAAAGCCATGGCGCCGCCTTCATCGCGCCGAACCGGCTTTTCGAAGAAAGCGCAAAACTCGGTCTTCACCGGGTATCTGCTGGCGTCCATTGGCGGGTTGGTCGGCGTTGGATTGCTTGCGCTATCCTTGTGGCAGCCTCAAGCCCTCGCGCCCTTGCGAGGCTCCGCGCAGGATGTTGTTACCCCCATCGGCGAAGGCACAGCCGTTGTTAGGTCCGGCTCGGGCGGCTTTTTTGACGGCATCGCTGCGTATTGGAACGCCGCGCAGCAGAACTCTGAATTGCGCGAAGAGGTCGAAATCGCCCGTATCCGGCTGGAAGAAGCGAAATCGGTGGCGGCGGAGAACGAACGGCTCAAATCGCTGCTCGCCTTGGCTGAAGGCGAGATTGATCCCGTCGCGACCACACGCCTCGTGGGCTCTAGCGCCACCAGCAGCCGACGCTTTGCGTATCTTGCGGTCGGCCGGGTCGACGATGTGAAGGTTGGGATGCCGGTGCGGTCCCCGCGCGGTGTTGTTGGGCGCATTCTCGAAGTCGCACGCGCTTCCTCGCGGGTGCTGCTTTTAACCGACAGCGAGAGCGTGCTGCCCGTCCGCCGCGCCGAAGATAACACGGTGGCGTTCGCCGAAGGGCGCGGCGATGGCTTTCTGCGTATCCGGCTGATCAATCTGGGTCTCAACCCGCTCGAAGTCGGCGATCTGTTTGTCACCAGCGGAGCGGGCGGGTATTACAGGCCCGGGGTTGCTGTTGCTGTGCTAACCGAATTGACGCCCGATGGTGGGCTAGCTCGCCTCGTGGCGGAGCCGTCCGCCACCGATTTCGTGAGCGTTGAACCCATCTATCAACCGATTGCCGTCGGTTCCGCGCAAGTCCCTGTCGAAGTGCGTATCGATGAGACTGAGAGCACAGGCGGAGGCAACTGATGGAACGCTTAGCCGCCTCCGCGCGCTCGGATCGGTATGGCCGCCGGATCAACCGCGAGCAATCGCCTTGGCGCGCGCTCAGCGTCCCCTACCTCTCGATTGCGCTCGCTTCGGCCATTCCGTTTGTCTTTCTGGCAGACGTGATGCCGATTGCTCCCCCACTAGGATATCTGATGCTGCTTGGCTGGCGCATCATGCGACCGGGGCTTTTGCCCTTGTGGGCGGGCGCACCGCTCGGCGCGTTTGACGATCTGTTCAGCGGACAACCCTTTGGCAGCGCTATCCTGCTATGGTCGATGACGATGATTGTTCTGGAACTCATCGAGGCCCGCTTTCCATGGCGCGGGTTTTGGCAAGACTGGTTCACAGCCGGTCTAGCCGCGCTCACCTATATAGCGGTGGCGATGGTGGTTTCCGGCGGACAGATTACGCGCCCTATGGTGCTGGCGGCCCTGCCCCAAGTGGTGCTTTCGATCTTGCTTTATCCCTTCCTCTCTCAAGCGGTGGCCGGACTGGATCGGTTCCGCCTGTCGCGCGCGCGGAGGGTCGGTTGAAGAAACTCTTTGCGAAGAAGGGGCAAAAGCCTCGCGGGCCCATCGTCAACGCATCCACGCTCAAGAACACTTTTGACCGGCGCTCAGTCTTGATCGGCACGGTTCAGGGCGGCGTGGGCGTGCTCTTAGCGGTCCGTATGGGCTACCTCGCCATTGCCGAGAACGAGAAATACCGCGTTGAATCGGAAAGCAATCGCGTCAACCTCACCCTCATCCCGCCACGACGCGGTTGGATATTGGACCGCAACGGATCCCCCCTTGCCTCTAATCGTGCGGACTTTCGTGTTGATGTCATCCCCGAGCGTTTGCGTGATCCCGATCAGGTGATCGCGGAAATTGGCACGCTCCTGAACCTCGAGCCCAGCCGCGTGGCCGACATCAAACAGGAAGTTGCGACGTCCCAAGGGTATCAGCCCATCGAAGTCGCGAGCCGGCTGGATTACGAACAGTTCGCAGCGCTTAGCGTGCGGCTTCCCGACCTTCAGGGGGTCGTGCCACAGCGCGGGTTTTCGCGTTTCTACCCCATCGGATCGAGTGTCGGCCATCTGATCGGCTATGTTGGCCCGGCCAACGCCGAGGAATACGCGCTCGAAGACCGCAACCCATTACTGGTCACGCCCGGTTA
>JBCCKJ010000100.1:0-7968 GCA_039027455.1 Pseudomonadota bacterium
CGATCTTGTGCCCGATCTGGCCGATCAACAAGGCTGGTATATGCGCATGCTCAACACTGCGATGGCGCGCGGCGCGCCGGGACCGGGCGGCAAACGCGCGACTGCGACCGATTGGTTTGACATGCTCGACGCGCAGGCCGCCAATGGGGCCGAATGGGCGCACCTGTTTGAAACCTACGACTTCGTGCTCGCCCCGCCCGCACCCGTTTTGGCGGTGCCGCATCTCGAAGGCCGCGTTTTCGACGGGGCTATCCGCGTGAACGGTCAGGATTTGCCCGGGGCCTCTGGTCTCGCTTGGGCGGGCATCGCCACCTTCCCCAACCTCCCCTCCACCGTTCTGCCCATCGGCAGCGGGATGTATGAGGGAGCTGAGCTTCCCTGCGGGATGCAGGTCATGGGCCCGCATATGAGCGATCTCGATTGCATTGCGGCGGCGGCGGAAATCGGGAAAATCTTGCACGGGTGAGCGTTGCTCGCCATGGGCGCTGGCAATGGCGACAAAACCTCTCATGCATTGCTTAGCGAAGCGGCGAAGAGCCAGGGTCTGGTTCGTGTTCTGTCCGCTGGTGCTCCGTTGCCGCAACGCAAAAACAAAAGCGCTCACCCTATGAACGGCGAAGTCCTGACGCCCATCCTCGACCTGCTTGATCTGTTCGGAATCGCGATCTTCGCGCTGTCAGGCGCGGCGATTGCGGCGAAGGAACGGCAGACCTTCGTGACCATGGGCTTTTTCGCACTGGTCACCGGAGTGGGCGGAGGCACGATCCGCGATCTGCTGATCGACGCGCCGGTCTTCTGGATCACCGATCCAAGGGTCCCGGCTGTTTGCCTCGCCTGCGCGGTTTTTGCGTGGTTCACGCCGGTGCGGCTGTGGCAGGGCAAAGCTTTCGATATTGGCGACGCCGCCGGGCTCGCCGCTTACGCGGTGCTCGGGAGCGCCAAGGCCATGGCGTATGGCGTGCCGCCCATTCCGGCGGCGCTGATGGGCGTTATCACAGGGTGCGTGGGCGGGATTATCCGCGATGTGGTTGCGGGGCGGCCCTCGATCATCATGCAGCCCGAACTCTATGTCACCGCCGCGGCGCTGAGCGCGTCCATCACGGTGATCGGGATGACGCTCTCCGCGTCGCTCAGCCTCTCGGATGGATGGGTCTGGGGCTTGGCCTTCATCGCGGGCTTTGCGCTGCGAGCCGCCGCGATCCAATTTGGCTGGGGCCTGCCGAGCTATGGGCGCGGCGCGGCGCCCGACAGCGTCGAAGAAGATCGTGCGAGAGCCGAAGCCATCGAAGCGATCGAGGCTGAGGACGCCGAACCCAAGACTTAAAAAAAAACGCGGGCCAACCGCAGAAGGGTCAGCCCGCGCCTCTCAGCCAGGTGAAATGCGCATCACTGGCTTGAACTGTCTCCCGGGATAGGCCCGCCCGGATAAGCGGGCATCCGGTCCGCCGTCAGCGGCACCAGAGGTTCCGAGGGGCGCTCGGCAAACCGTTCGGTCGCGCTGTAAGTCGTGTTGGTCTCGCCGTTCATCGCCGCGCGCGCGCTGGCGTAGCGATCGTCGCTGAACTGACCATCCGCGCGGGTTTCAAACGATCCGGTCGCGGCGGCGCCACGAAACCCGCCATACTGTATATCCGAAATGCGGCCATCGTTGCCGATCTCGCATGAAAAGCCCGATCCGTTGAAGATGCTGCCAGTCACAATCCAGCCGCTCGAAACCCGGCTTGCTCCATCGACCGCGTCAACGCGAACGTCGCGCTCAATCTCGCGCAAGCATTGCGAGACAGCGGAATCGAGGCCGCTGCTGCCCGAACTGCGCGGGTTCACTTGGCGGCGATCGTCATAGCGACGGTCATCCACGCGGTTGTCGCGATCGACAATGATCACTTCACGATCACGGCGACGGTTGTTGGCGCTCGCAATCGCGGCGATGCCGCCGATCACCGCCGCTCCGGCCAAGACGCCGCCAATGCCGATACCGCGACGGCCACGCCATCCACGCCGCCAGCCACGGCCCCAACAACCGCGCCAGCCACACCGGCGCCAATCGCTGATCTGCGCGCTGGTGTTGTAGGTGCTGCTTCTGAAGCTATCGGCGAGAGAAATACTTGGGCCCGCCGCCGGGGCTGTCGGTGCGCCCGATGCGGCCAAAGCGGGGGTGGAAAACGCAAGAGCGCCGGCCATAGCGACAGCGCCTGCAATTGGTGTTGTGCGAGCTTTCAAAGCTCCCTCCTGTTCCAAATCGTTCGAGGCGAGCGTCCACCAATCGCTCAAGATGGCTTTGGGTATAGCAGCCTTAGCTGACCCATGCCTGAACCGCGTGATACACATTGCGACACAGGCCGCCAATCTTGCCTTCAAAAAAAGATGCAGACGAGCGCCTTTCTCGCCTGCATCCAGGGCGCGCCTCCTAGGAGAGGGAGAGGCGCGGTGTGTCGCCTTGCGGTGTTACCTCAGCCCGCGAATACCATCGAAGTCGACAAACGGGCGGCCTCGGCCGTCAAAGCGGCAGGTGAAGCGGCCCCGGTCAAAGTTGCGGCGGAAGGCCGGGTTGCCCTGCACTTCCATCCGCCCGCGAATGCGAAAGCCGAACCGGGTGCGATCCACATCGCGGATTTGCGTCACGTCGGCAAAGCGCCAGCCACCAAAGCGGCGGGCTTGGCGTTCCGCGGCTCTCACGCAGCGATTGATCGCTTGGCGGGGGCCGACATTGCGGAAAGCTCCGTTATGGGCGAAGCGACGGTTGTCGAACCGCCGGTCGCGAAAATCGTTGCGGTTGCCATCAAAGGCGCCCGCCAGCGCTGCGATACCACCAATTACGAGCGCACCGGCGATCACTTCGCCCGCGCCAATACCGCCGCGATCACGGCGATCGTCGGCCATGGCGGGGGTGGCCGAAGCAAGAGCCATCGCGCCAGCGGCGACGGTTCCGAACGCTCCTTTAGCGATGGACTTCGTAAGATCCTTCATCGGTGTCATCCTCGGGTTTGAGCCGGTGCGGAATTGCCCGGCGTCAAAGCCCTTGTGGAGGACACGCGCTTAGGTGAGCCTGACCAAGGCTTGCAGCAATTGTTCATATAAATCGATTTTAATATGAACAGTGTCGCGGATTATCTCTCGCGCACCGGAACTTCGCGTCAGTCAATCGCCGCCAGAACGTCGCGCGTGAAGGCCGCGATATCGAAGCGTGTTCCCACCATATCCTCCCCGCGCCGCACGATGACGACATCGCGCGAAGGCACGACAACGACGTACTGCCCGCGGTTGCCGCGCGCGGCGAAAGCGTCGTCGGGAACGCCTTCAAACGCGTTTCCTTCAGGGCGGCGGAATGTCCACCACCCGGCCCCGTAGCCCATGCCGCTGACGGGTTGCGGGCCGCTGGGATCGGACACGTAGGCTGTCCAGCCCTCGGGCACGATCCGCTCTCCGTTCCATTCGCCATCGTTGAGATGGAGCTGACCAAGCCGCGCCAAATCGCGCGCTGTAGACCAGACCTGACTGGAGAGAATGTAGTTCCCCTGCCAATCCTGCTCGGCCACCGTGTTGTTCATGCCAAGTTTGGCGAACAAAGCGGCTGGCGTGTCGAAGGCCAGTGTTTCCTTGACCGCCGCAATGGCCATCAGCGTATCGTTGTTGGCGTAGCGCCACACCGTGCCCGGCTCGCGGATCAACGGCCAGTTCATCGCGCGCTCGGTAACGGTGGTTCCGCCCCAATAGAGCGGATCGGTGCGATTGCCGGGCGTGTTCTGGTAGCGGCCCGACGCCATCCGCAGGAAGTGATCAATTGTGAGTTGATCGCGCGGATCGCCAATCTCGGGCCACAGTTCGGTCGGCTCATTCACGTCGGCTTCGCCGAGCTGCACCTTCGCTCCCACAACCGTGGCGGCTATGCTCTTCGCCACCGACCAAGTGCGCTGGGGGACGTTAGGACCAAATCCCTCGGTGTAGTCTTCGAGGATGATTTCTCCTGAGCGTACGATGACCAGCCCGGTCGTTCGGGAGCCGTCCCCATAGCTGCCATCAAAAGCGGACTGGACGATACGTTGACCGGTCTCGCTGTCCAGTTTGTCAAAGGCTTCTCGCCATGGGCGGTCGTCACGCTCTCCAGCGGTCGAGGCCATTGACGCCCAGGTGCCAGAGGCTCCGATGGGTTTTAGAAAGCAGCCGCCATCGGTTCCGCCTCTCACAGCGCCTATCCGCGGCGGCATATCGTCAGCGAAGGGCACACGCACTTCGGTCACAACACCGTCGCGGCGGCGGATATCGTATTCAAGATCGCGAACGATGCCATCGAGCGGCTGCTGAATGCCCGTAAGCTCCCATTCGTGCACGCTCTCTGGCGTTCGCGTGGCGCCGTTCGCTTCGGCATTGGCAATAGCGCTGCACAGGAACAGCGCCTTGTAGCCCGCCGCCAGCGCGCGGTCGTAACGGGTATCGAGGCGTTCCTGAGCGGATTGGGCGGTGGCGGAAGCGCTCAGCGAGAGAGCGGCGGCGGCAAGGATCAGTTTTCTCATGGCCGCAGACCCTAGCCACGCCTTAGGGTCGATCAAGGGCGCAAACGAAAAAGGGCCCGCGGATCGCTCCGCAGGCCCTTCCCTATCCATGTGTGCGAGTGGCTTAGGCCGCAGTTTCCGCGAACTCACCTTCTTCGACCATAACCGGGCCGCTGTCCTGGCCGCGCGCGTCTTCATCGCGGTCGACGAATTCGATCACCGCCATCATGGCCGCATCGCTGGCGCGCGGACCGGCCTTGATGACGCGCGTATAGCCGCCATCGCGATCCTTGTAGCGCTCAGCCAGCACGTCGAAGAGCTTCTTGAGCTGGGTTTCATCTTGCAGGCGGGTCATCGCGAGGCGACGGTTTGAAAGACCGCCACGCTTGGCCAGCGTGATGAGTTTCTCGACGTAAGAACGCAGTTCTTTGGCCTTTGCCTCGGTCGTGATGATCTGCTCGTGCTTGATCAGGTTCGCCGACATGTTGCGGAACAGGGCCTTACGGTGGCCCGACTTACGGCTCAGCTTACGCTGTGAAATTCCGTGGCGCATATTCTATACTCCTTTCGAAAAGGGCCCGTATGAGGTAGCCCAGTGCTGGCGGCGGTTAGGGCCCGCCGCCGATAGCCCTGATTAGCCCAGCAACTCTTGTTCGAGCTTCTTGGCCATTTCTTCGATGTTCTCCGGCGGCCAGCCAGGGATATCCATCCCGAGGCGCAGACCCATGCTGGAGAGCACTTCTTTGATCTCATTGAGCGACTTGCGGCCAAAGTTCGGCGTGCGCAGCATCTCGGCTTCGGTCTTCTGAACCAGATCGCCAATGTAAATGATGTTGTCGTTCTTGAGGCAGTTGGCCGAACGCACCGAGAGTTCCAGCTCGTCGACCTTCTTGAGAAGATAGCGGTTGAGCTGGTTGGCGTCGTCTTCCTGCGGCGTCGCGGCCTGACCAATCATGGCCGACTGCGGCTGCGGGATGCCATCTTCGAAGTGGACGAAGAGGGTCAACTGGTCCTGAAGAATGCGCGCGGCGTAGGCCACGGCGTCTTCCGGGGTGACGGTGCCATCGGTTTCGACAGTCAGCGAAAGCTTGTCGTAGTCCAGTTCCTGGCCGACACGCGCGTTCTCAACCTTGTAGCTCACCTGGCGAACCGGCGAATACAGCGAGTCCACCGGGATGAGGCCGATAGGCGCGTCAACCGGGCGGTTCTGTACCGCCGGCGCGTAGCCTTTGCCCACGTCCGCGGTCAGTTCCATGTTGAGCGTAGCGCCTTCGTCGAGGTGGCACAGGACAAGGTCCTTGTTCATCACTTCGATGTCGCCGGTGACGGCGATGTCGCCCGCCTTAACGGTGGCCGGGCCGGTCGCGGAAAGCTGGAGACGCTTGGCGCCTTCGCCTTCCATCTTGAGCGCGATTTGCTTCACGTTGAGCACGATATCGGTCACGTCTTCGCGCACACCGGCGAGCGACGAGAATTCGTGCAACACATTTTCAATCTTGATCGACGTGATCGCCGCGCCCTGAAGCGAGGAAAGCAGAACACGACGCAGAGCGTTGCCGAGAGTGAGGCCAAAGCCGCGCTCAAGCGGTTCGGCGACGAAGGTCGTCTTGCGGTCTTTGTCTCCGCCTTCTTTGATGTCCAGAGCGTTGGGTTTCTTAAGTTCCTGCCAGTTCTTCGTGTTGACGGACATGGATTTCCCCTAATTCGCTGTATCAGCGGTTCAAATTGCAGTTCGGGTCTAAGTGTCCTCGAAAGTGAGAACGGCCTGTAGAACCCATGAGGGCGGCGGCAACGCGAATTGCCGCCATTCCGGATGGGTCAGACCCGGCGGCGCTTGGACGGACGAACACCGTTGTGCGGGATAGGCGTAACATCACGGATCGAGGTGATGTTGAAACCAACCGCCGCGAGACCGCGCAGCGCGCTTTCACGACCAGAGCCGGGCCCTTTGACCTCGACTTCAAGGGTGCGAACACCGTGTTCGGCGGCCTTCTTGCCCGCGTCATCCGCCGCGACCTGAGCGGCGTACGGCGTGGACTTACGGCTGCCTTTGAAACCCATCATGCCGGCGCTTGACCAGCTGATAGCGTTGCCTTGCGCGTCGGTGATGGTGATCATCGTGTTGTTGAAGCTGGCGTTGATGTGAGCCACGCCGCTCGTGATGTTTTTACGGTCGCGGCGTCTCACCTTGCCGGGTTCGCGTGCCATGTTCTCGTATTCCTTTTATCTGAAGGAAGAAGGGAAAAGCGTCAGAGCCTGAGCTCTCGCTTACTTCTTCTTGCCTGCGATCGGCTTGGCCTTGCCCTTGCGGGTGCGGGCGTTGGTGTGCGTGCGCTGTCCGCGAACGGGCAACTGGTTGCGGTGACGCAAACCACGATACGAACGAAGGTCCATCAAACGCTTGATGTTCATCGCGGTCTCACGGCGAAGATCGCCTTCGACCTGATGATCGGCATCGATCGTTTCACGAATGCGCAGAACTTCCTCATCGGTGAGGTCTTGCACGCGCGCCGAATGCGGGATGCCCAGCTTATCAGCGATCTGAACGGCCGTGGTGCGGCCAATTCCGTGAATATAGGTCAGCGCAATGATCACGCGCTTGTTTGTGGGGATGTTTACCCCGGCAATACGAGCCACTTAATTCTCCATGCTCCACAGAGGTGCCGACTTAAAGCCTCAGCCTCCATCTCAACGCTCAAACAGTCGATAGGGTTCGATGCCTAGAAAACGGCAAAAGTCCGGTTGCCGTGCCTTGAGAAAGGCACCGCTTGCCGGACGAAGTTCGAACCTGTCGAATGAGCGGCGCGCTTACGGCGATTCGACCCAAACGTCAACACTTGGTGCGCTAGAAATGCGCAGATCCGCGATATGGGACATTCGGCGCGGCTTTCAACCCCACGAAAACAGCGATTTAGCGTTTTGTGGGAAACGGCATTGGTGGTGTCATTGGCCGCTTACCGGAGTTAGCGGGGCCAATTCAGTTCCCCGCGCCCTCGTCGCTCAAGTCGTCGAAAGCTTCGTCAACGCTTGGCCCGGTATCTTCGGGCTCTGGAGCTTGATCGCCCTCAGCGTCGGTTTCTGGCGCCTCGTCATCCGGCTCAGTGGGACCGGCGTCATCGGCTTCATCGGCCTCATCGGGACCAGACGGCTCTTCGGCAGCGTCTTCCTCAACCAATTCGACCTTCCCAAGCTTTTCCGCCAGCCCCGCCAGTTGAACGCTCATAACCCCATCCACCGCTTTAGAGATGACCGGGATTTCATACCGCATTGATCCGCCCACATTGTACTCCCACACAATGCGCGTGCCTTGGCCAGACGGCGTATCGACCGGCGTCAAGGCGATGGTGAGAACCCCGTTCACCGGCTCGCTTTGCAAGGGACCAAGCCCGCCCACCATGCGCAGCGCGCTTTCGGGATAGGCCTGGATCACCCGCATATGCTCCACGCTGCCCTCGAGCGTGAAACGGTCGGGTTCGTC
>JBCCKJ010000101.1:0-7959 GCA_039027455.1 Pseudomonadota bacterium
GGGCGAGCGGCCCATCGTCAGAGTCCAGCTCTCCGCAATCTTCTCGCGCTCGCTTGAGCCCACTTTGATGACGCGCGAGGCGGGATCAGGCGGATTGCCGCCCCAGGTGAGCGCAACGTACAGGACAAAGCCCAAAGCGAGGAAATGGACCAGCGGCTCGCGCGTCCAGGACATCAGGTTCACGTGACAAGGCCTCTCAGGATTTGGACTTGAGCCAGATGGGGGAGGTGTAGGCGCGTTCTTGCGCAACCGCGTCGGCCATAGCTTCTTCGGACAAAGTCACGCCGAAACGGACCGCGTCGTAGAGCGTCCAACGAGGCGTCGGGATTTCAAGCACGCGCACATAATAGAACGCGCGCTGCCCTTCCCTGTAATCCGGGTCGGACCACGTCGTCCGCAGTTCAGCCGCGCCAATCGAGTTGGTATAGGTCGCGTCTTCCCGGTTCACAGTGTCGCCTATAGGCGTCAGTGCGCCTCCCGCGTTGCGACGGCTGCCTGCGTCGCTCCAGACGACGTTATAGACTTGCTCTTGCATTTCGCCCGATGCGTCGAGCCAACCCTTGATCACCTGCACTCGATCAAGGTTAGCCCCGTCCGGGTCTTTCATCGCGCTGATCAGGAAGCTGGGCGCTGTTCCGATGTCTTCCAATTCGCCGCCCATCGGCACGCCTTCAGAGTACCCTTTGCGGACCCAATCGCCATCCCAGTCGCTCGCGGTGAAACCGTGTCCGCCGAAAACGCGCACTGTCATGCGCGGGCCGGTGGTGGCGTAGACTTCCCGCCGGGCAAACGCGTCAAATATTTCCGCCCGCGTGTTGCCTCGGGCCCACGCCGCCGCATAGCCGCCCGCAAGATAATGCCAGCCAAACCGCCCTTCGCGCGTGCCCAGGTTTTGCGCTTTCATTGCGCGGTCCGTGTAGGCTTGCTCGTTTCCGGTGTGCTTGCCCCAGAAATTGTCTTCATCACCGGTGGCCAGCGACGTGTGGCTGTCGGTCGAGCCGATCATACCGAACGCGTAGGGGTTGACGCCCAGTTGCTGCTCGAGCGTCAATCCGCGCAGAAGCCCCGAACGCGCGTAAGAGCCAGCATACATCGAAGGCTCGGTCTTCTCGCTGAGCGAGAGATTGCCGAAGTCCCAACCCGTGTTGCCGAAACCCGCCATTTCGTCGTTGGGCGAGAGATAGGGGTGGGTTTCGCTATCACCCTTGATCTGGGTGGCCTCGATCACCGGTTCGGCCCAGGCCCGCAACGCTGCGTATTCCGGCGTCATGGGAGAGCCGTCTTCCATGGTCATCTGGAACATCAGACCATTGGACAAATTCGAGTTATGCGGGATCGCCAGCACGCGTCCCCCGGTCTCTTCCTCATAGCCGCGCATATATTCCCAAAGCTGGGGCGCCTCGGTGTTGATGCCGGGGAAAGGGTAGGTTTGGCGTGTCTTCTCGCTGCCATCGCGGAACATCACCACCCGGTGCAGATTGTTGCCGCCCGGCATTGCCGTCCATTCATAGCCCGCGATGGCCGAGAACACGCCGGGTTCGTTGTATCGATCCAGGGTGCTGAGCTGCGTGTTCCAGATGTCCTTTGTAGCCTCAGCAGCGCCTTCAGGGTCGGCGGCCATGGCCTCGGGCACGTTGTCTTCGGCCGCCGCCGTGATCAGCTCGGCGATGGCGCGCGTCGATTGCTCGGGGCTTTCGTGCATCATGTCGTACCACCGCAGCACGGTATCGTCGCCCATGACCCATTCGACATACCAGCGCGGTGCGTCGAAAAGGCGTCGCGTCGCACCCAAGCCATCGGAGTGGTCGGCGATGACGAGAAAGTCGAGCGGGCGCGAGAGCTGGGTCTTAGCGCCCGTCGTCGCGATCACCTCTTCCCCGCGAGCAAAGCGCAACGCGGCTTCCGGACCAAGGCGGGTGCCAAAACCGAAAGCATCAACCGAGTTATCGGTGTGAAGGTGTGTGTCGCCCCAATAGGGCCGATCGGGAAACTCGGCGAGTTCGATTGTATCGGTGCCATCGCCCGATTTTTCAGCGCTGACTTGCGGTTCGCTTTCCGAACAGGCCGATGCCCCCATCGCCAGAACGCTCGCGCAAGCAAACGCCATCCATGCCTTACGCATACCTCTCCCCATTACCTCTCATGCATTTTTAGCAGCATTGCCGTGGAAGCAGTGCGGGTCAAGTGGACCACTTTGGCGCGCTACAGCAACGCTCTCGATTAGTGGCGCTCTCTTTTCTGATGTAGAACCGAAGAGAATGGTGGACGGTCGGCCTCACCTTCAGGCGGAGTGATCCAATGGCACCCAAGCCGGGCCAATAGCGGGTTATCTAAAAACTCGACCCTCAACGTAATGGCGGAGGAACGCAGCTCGATGGAGTATCTGGCTCGAATTCCGCAAAGTAAGACACCATGTGTGCATTTCTGCGACGACAGCCGAATGCCCAAGGTTCAGGCGCTGCTTTCCGCTTTCCGAAAGCTGGGCTTTTTGAAAGGCGATAAGGAGTTCAGGGATATCCCGAGGCCCACCTCGGTCCTTTAGCCTCAAGCCTGTTCTTCAAACGTGTTCGCGGCGACAAAGGCTTAAAACTCGCCAGGATCCACTGGATCCGTGCCAGCCTTCCGCTCGGCAAGATCATCCACACCATCCCCATCGGAATCCGCCTTGTAGGGGAAACCGCCGGCCGCCACTTCGTCGGCGTTGGAAATGCCATCGCCATCAGTATCTTGGTCGAACGAGTCCTCAACGCCGTTGCGGTCGGTGTCCGCCCAGCGGCTTGGATCGTTCGGAAAACCGTCAAATCCGTCTTCCACGCCATCGGAATCGCTGTCGACGCCAAGCGGGACCTTTACGCCCACCCATTCGGAAACCTGATCAATGATCTGGCCCGAATTCATCTTGGCGGCTGCATAGTCGGCCATCTCAGTCATGTGATAGGCGCGCATTTCATTGGGGCGCCCAAGATGCGCGCCGGGCCGCCAGCCGACCTCAGACAGATTGTGCAGCGCCCAAGACATGGCCAACCGGTCGGTCACTGTAAGCTGCGATTGCATATCGGAAGTCAGCCACGAGCCGGCTATGATTGTTTCGATAGTCTCTTGGATTTCCCGATCCGAGTAGTGATGACGCAGCTCCTCGATATGAGCCGACGTGGTACGGGTGGGCCAAGTGCCGGCGTCGCGGGCCAACCGATAGGCCACCTTTTCCCGATCCGTAAACAGGTCCTACCTTTCAAAATCGAACAGGGCGTGGATGCGCGCGATGATGGCCGGTCAATTCGGGGCAGGCTTTTCCAAGCAATATGCAGGATTTGACGGAGTGGGCCTTGAAGCGGTTATCGAGGAAGATGGCTCACTCGATCCAACCGAAGTCCTCGCCGGCTATGTCGGTTACCAGCACTGGTGGTCCGCCCGATTGCGCTCCAGCGCCTATGTAAGCTTCTTTGATTTCGATCAGGGGACTACGGCGGATCCAGAATCGTTCTCATACAGTTTCAAGACCGCAGGAAATCTCTTTTGGACACTCGCCGACAACGCCAACATAGGGGGTGAGCTTATCTACATCACCCGTGAAACCGCGGCCGGCGAAGAAGGCGACGGTGTCCGCATACAGTTTGTGTCTCAGTTCAATTTTTGAGCCAATCGAAGGGCCAAGATTGTAAGTGACAGCTTGAGGACTGTCGCTTAGAGGCAGTCGCGTAATGCCGGTGATACACCGTATCTTATCGAACGCTCGAGTTGGCTTACTCCTCGCCTTGGCCGCAGGCTTGTGGCTGAACACATTTGCACCGGCGGGATATATGGTGGCACCTTCGGCCAGCGGATGGCTTGCGGTCACGCCTTGCCCCGAAACCCACCCCCTCGCTCAGCGTGTATCCGCCTCCTCTATGGATCACGCCTCTATGGGCCACACCCATATGAGTCATTCGAAGCTGGGGCATGACAACGAGGACGGATCGTCTTCCAGTGCCAACAGCCCTTGCGCGTTTGCGGGTGTCACCAAGCTTGCAACCGGGCCGGTCGAGCCGACGCTCGTTGTTGCAGCCATCGCTTTTGCCATGCTGTTGGCGGTTACGGCCAAACCGCCGTTCCATATCCCGCGTTTGGTGGCTCTGAGACCGCCTTTGCGCGGACCACCCGTCCTGGTCTGAGAAACCCCAAAGACAGGCGATCGCCCGGTCGCCTCAGTTTCTCCGCCTGCCGTCCTTATCGGGCGCAGGCGCGCACTAGGATCTATCATGCAACGCACCTTCTTCCCGGCGCTCCTCGCCGGCACCATGCTATCAATATCGAGCCCCGCGCTGGCGCAAGACGCTTCTCAAGACCCTGCGGCGAACGAAGACAAGGCGCCCCAGGGCGGGTGGACGCCTGAAGGCATTCTCGTCTTTGGCCAAGGCGAAACCTACTCCGCCGATCAGGCCAACGTGACCCGCACACCCGTTCCGCTCAACGAAGTGCCTCAGTCGATCCAAGTGATCACCGATGATCTGATCGAGGACCAAGAACTCTTCACCCTCGACGAAGCCTTGCGCAATGTCTCAGGCGTGGTGCCAAGTCTGCCGTCGGAAATCGTGCTCGCGAACCCGATCGTGCGCGGGTTCGAGGCGGAGATCTTCACGGATGGCCTGATCGGCTATGGCGACACTGCGGTCGTCGATCCGGGTAGCCTTTGGAATGTTGAACGCATTGAGGTGGCCAAAGGGCCAACCTCCACTTTGTTTGGTGGCGGGACGGGTTCGCCCGTCGGCGGGCTCATTAACCTCGTCTCCAAGACCGCAAACGGCCAAGATATCGTCAAAGGCCGCGTGCGGGCAGGCAGCTTTGACAGCTATTCGGCCGCGCTCGACCTTGGGGCGGCGATAACCGACGCATTATCGGTCCGCGTCGTTGGAGAATACCAATCGGCTGACGACAATATCGATGTGGTCGAAATAGAGCGCATTCTAATATCGCCCTCGGTGCGTTGGGCGCCTTCGGACGATACGGAAGTGGTGGGCCGGTTCACCTACACCGAGATTGATCAGCTCGAATACGCTGGCCTTCCCGCGATTTTTCAAGACGATGACCGGGTTGATCCGGAACGCTTCACCGGCGCAACCAACGCACCCAACACCAATGTTCAGAACCTGACCGCGCAGCTCGAATGGACGCAAAGGCTCACCGATGGACTGACATTCAACCTGCGTGGGCGACGCTACGAGAACGATTTTCGCGAGTTCGCGTCTTCCCCATTCCTCGCCTTTTTCCCCTGCGGTGCGGAATCAGGCCTGAACGACACGTCGTGCCCGCAGATCCGTGGGCAACTTCCCGCCAGCGTGGACGAGTGGACCGTGGACGGCTCGCTCGCGGCCGAATTCAACACAGGCGCGATTGAGCACGTTGTGCTGGCCGGTGTGCAATGGGACCAAGCGGACTACGACGCGGCGACGGGTTTTGACCTCTTCAACGTGGTCCCTTTCGACTACGCCGACCCCGCTTCCGATTTTGACTTCTTCCCGATCCCAACCCTCACAACGTTCCTTGAAAACCGGTACGACACCTTCGCTCTCTACGCGCAAGATCAGGTAACCATCGCCGACCGCGTGCACATTCTTGCATCGCTTCGCTATTCCGAACTGGGTATCGAGGAGCGGGTCGGAGGCGCAGGGAATAACGAAACCTACCGCGAGTGGGACCCGCGCTTCGGGGTGACCGTGGATGTGGTGGACGGAGTAAGCGTGTTCGCGGGCTACGCCACAGGATCGCGCCTATCGCTGTTCTTCAACGGCACCAATTCGCCTCTACCTGAACGCTCCGAAAGCTATGAGGCGGGCATCAAATTTGGTCTCGATGAAATAGGGCTGTCCGGCTCGCTCTCGGCCTACCGGATCGATCGCACCAACGTGCCCACACCCGATCCCACCACCTTCTTCACCTCTATCCAAACCGGCGAACAGCGCAGCGAAGGGTTCGAGGCGGATTTCATTTTCGAGCCCACGCCGGCTTTCTCTCTGTTGGCGACCTACGCCTACACCGACGCGCGAGTGATCGCGGATACGGTGATCCCGGTAGGCGATCAATTGCCGCGCGTGCCCGAACATCAAGGGAGGATCGCCGCGCGCTATCGCTTCCTCGATGGCGCGCTCGAAGGATTTGAGCTTGGCGCAGGGCTGACGGGAGCCAGCGAAACCGTGATCACGCTGCCCAATGGCGCCGAAGTTGACGGCTTTGTCGTCGCCGACGCGCAGGCGAGTTACATAGTGGGACGCATACGCGTTGGCCTGCGCGTCGATAACCTGTTCAACTCCGATTATTTCGTTCCCTACCAGTACTTTGCGCAGGACGTCGTGCGCCCCGGCAACCCGCGCTCGGCTTTTGTGACGTTGGGCTTTGAGCTTTAAGAGAAAGGACCAGACAGATGACTATGAACCGAAGAGCCCTTTTGGGCGGTATGACAGGCGCGGCGATGCTGGCACCGTTCCTCGCGATTGAGCGCGCGATGGCGCAGGCGGACGCGAAGGCGGCTGGCGGCGCGCACGCTGGCCACCACGCTGGCATGGATCACAGCGCCGAGGCGCATGAGGCGATGATGCGCCACGATCAGCTTATGAAAGACCTCTTGGGCGACACGCTCTATGGGCAAGAGCAGATTGCCATGGTGCTTTATCCCGGTTTCACCGCGCTGGATCTGGTGGGGCCGCATTACTTCTTTGCCTGCATGATGGGCGCGACCGTGCATCTCGTCACGACCCAAGACACTTTGGAACCGGTCGCCTCCGATCTGGGTCTCGCGATCCAGCCGACTACAACGATGGCCGATACGCCCAAGGATCTCGACGTGCTGTTTTTCCCGGGTGGCACAATGGGGACAATGAATGTGATGCGTTCAGAAGCCGCGATGGCGTGGGTCAAGGACCGCGCGAGCCGGGCGAAACACATCACCAGCGTGTGCACCGGCTCGCTGATCCTCGCCAAGGCGGGCTTGCTCGAAGGCAAGCGCGCCACGTCGCATTGGGCGACCGTTCCGGTGCTCGAAGAGTTTGGCGCCACGGCGGTCGCCGATGAACGCGTGGTCACCGATGGTAATATCATCACCGGCGCGGGCGTTTCAGCTGGCATTGACTTCGCGCTGTCTATGGTCGCGATGATCCGCGGGCAGACTTATGCGGAGGGCCTCATGCTGCAAGCCGAATACGCCCCGCAGCCCCCGTTTGACGGCGGCACGCTTGAAACGGCGTCTGACGATATGAGCGAAATGTACCAGTTGATGTTTTCGCCGGTCGTGAGGGAGATACGCGCGCTGGCCAACACCTGAACAGTGGAGATGATGCGGCGCGCCGGGCTCCAAGTCCTGAGCGCCGCATCAAGCCAATACCCGCCCGATGAAGCCGGGCGATGGATGTATTTTCCTTTTACCCTCAAAACCCGAAGGCGAAGCCAGCTTGGGCTACGACATCGCCTTCTGCGGTGTTGCCGGCGACGCCTCCGGTGAGAGCGAAGCTGTCGCTGGCGCGGCCCACGAAGTTGAGCGCAAAGCCCTGCTCGCCAGCGTAGGTCGCGACATTGCCCGCCACCACAAAGCGCTTGTCCGGCATGGCGATCGCGCTGCCCAGCGCCGCCGCCGCGGCAATGCCGCCGCGCGCGCGTTGGTCGACGTCTTAAAGCCGGAACTCCAGCCCCGTCACCCGGCCCGACAGCGCGTTGAACTGCGCCTCGCTCACCGCCGCGAGCGCGTTCATCGACACCCGCACATTGTCCACCGACGCCGCCGTCGCCACCTGCTGGCGGCCCAGCGTGCCGTTCTGATCCACCGTCACCACATCCACCGGACCCACCTGAGCCTGAGTGGAAGCCTCGATATCGCCGATCCGCACCGAGGAGCCGGACCCGCCCAATGTCACCTGATCGGTTGTGGTCGAAGCCGCTTCAAAGCCCACCGCGGTGGAACGCGCGTGGGTGACGCTGGCCGAGCTGCCCACC
>JBCCKJ010000102.1:0-7949 GCA_039027455.1 Pseudomonadota bacterium
CAAGAAGGCTTGGGCATAACGCGATGAAGAGTGGTTGCATCTTATTGACGCACAATACGGTTGCTGAGACTGCGAATTCAGCATCCAGAATACAAAAAATAATCTAAAGGTAACGATGACTATGCCTCGTAAGGGGATAATTCTGGCTGGCGGTTCGGGCACGCGTTTGTACCCACTCACGCGCGGTGTTTCGAAGCAGCTTATGCCGGTTTTTGATAAGCCCATGATCTATTATCCGCTTAGCACCTTGATGCTTGCGGGGATACGCGATGTCCTGATTATCACGACGCCAGACGACGCGGAGCAGTTTCAACGCGTGCTTGGCGACGGCTCCGAATTTGGCATCAATATCAGCTACGCTCAGCAACCCAAGCCAGAGGGGCTGGCGCAGGCTTTCCATATTGGGGCCGAGTTTGTTGGCACCAATCCGAGCGCATTGATTCTGGGTGACAACATCTTCTACGGTCACGGATTGCCAGATCTGCTAGAAAGCGCGGACGCTCGTGCTCATGGATCGACTGTGTTTGCCTATCGCGTGAACGATCCTGAGGCTTTCGGCGTCGTCGAATTCGACGAAACCGGCAAAGCGATATCGATCGAAGAAAAGCCAACCGCGCCGAAGTCCAACTATGCGGTCACAGGCTTGTACTTTTACGATGGCACCGTGGTTGACCGGGCGCGAGATCTGCAGCCATCAGCCCGGGGCGAACTGGAGATCACCGATCTGAACCGCCTCTATCTTGAAGACAACGCCATGTCGGTAGAGATCATGGGACGCGGTTTCGCCTGGCTCGATACGGGCACGCACGCTTCCTTGCTGGACGCTGCCACGTATGTGCGGATCACGGAAGAGCGACAGGGATTGAAAATCGCTTGCCCGGAAGAGATCGCATGGCGCCAAGGTTTTATTGACGACGAACAGCTTACCAAGATCGCTGAGCCTTTGCGCAAATCGGGCTATGGAGAATATCTCCTCCAACTGCTTCGCCAGCCCACGCCTTAGGGTCCAAGCATGGAGATCATCAGCACCAACATTCCAGGTCCCAAGATCATCGAACCAAAGGTGTTTGGGGATGAGCGGGGCTACTTCATGGAGACCTGGAACGAAGCGGGCTTCGCTGAGGCGGGGCTCGATCTGAAATGGGTGCAAGACAACCATAGCCATTCGCAAAAGGGCGTGCTGCGAGGCCTGCATTTCCAGAACCCGGGGCCGCAAGGCAAGTTGGTGCGGGTCGCGCGGGGAGCCGTCTACGATGTGGCCGTGGACTTGCGAAAGTCTTCAGAGCACTTTGGCCAATGGGTCGGCGTCGAACTGAGCGCGCAAAACAAGCGCATGTTCTGGGTTCCCGAAGGCTTCGCACATGGCTTTCTGACGCTCGAGGACGACACCGATTTTCTCTACAAGTGCACCGCAGCCTACGCGCCGCAATCCGAGTACACTCTGGCGTGGAATGATGAGGCTGTCGGGGTCGACTGGCCCGTTTCCGGCCTTGATCCGATCATTTCCGAGAAAGACGCTGTCGGCCTTTCTCTTCCCGATGTTCCGGCATTCGACTGAAGGGCGACGCTGATGAAAGTGCTCATTACTGGTGCCAACGGCCAACTTGGTGGTGCTTTGCAACGGACAGCCCCGGACAACGCGGACATTAACGCTATTGATGTCGACGATGTCGATTTCACCGAAGAGGCCATGCTGCGCGCGCGATTAGTGGTCGAAGCACCGGACATACTTATCAACGCGGCCGCCTACACTGCGGTCGACAAGGCCGAGGATGACGAAGACACAGCGCAGGCTATCAACGCTGATGCGGTGGCGATTATGGCCGAGGCGATGGCGGAGCAGGATGGCAAGCTCGTCCACGTATCGACCGACTTTGTGTTCGATGGTCAATCCGCGCGCGCTTACAAACCCGATGACACTCGCGCGCCAATTTCAGCCTACGGGCGCACAAAGGCGGCGGGCGAAGACCATCTGCGTGATAGCGACCTGCTGGTGCGCACGGCTTGGGTCTACGAGGCCGGTGGCGCTAACTTCGTACGGACGATGCTTCGTTTGATGAAAGAACGTGATGAGCTCGGCGTGGTGTCGGATCAAATCGGCTCACCAACCTGGGCAACTGGCCTAGCGAACGCAATCTGGGGTTTGATCGCAAGAGACGCCTCGGGCATCTATCACCATAGCGACGCAGGCGTCGCGAGTTGGTATGACTTTGCTGTGGCGATCGCCGAGGAAGCTCATGAGCTTGGCCTGCTGCACCGCGTACCGACCATTAATCCAATCGGAACCGCCGATTATCCAACACCAGCAGCGCGCCCTGCGTTTTCGCTGCTCGACTGCCGAGCCACGCTGGCAAAGCTGGAAACCGATGCGGTCCACTGGCGCACAAACCTGCGCCTGATGCTCAAAGAGGAAGCCGCAAGTGTCTAAACTGCTCGTTACCGGAGGCGCTGGGTTTATCGGCGGCAACTTCGTCCACTATTGGACGCAGAAGTACCAAGAGGACGAGGTGATCGTGCTCGATGCACTAACCTACGCCGGAAACCGCTCAACACTCGAAGGCGCCGAGCGAACCGAACTGATCGAGGGCGACATTCGCGATCAGGAACTGGTGGAGCGCCTTCTGCGCGACGGCGGCATCACTACGATCGTGCACTTTGCCGCCGAAAGCCATGTTGATCGTTCGATCACAGGCCCCGACGCGTTTATTGATACCAACATCCTTGGTACGAACAGCCTTCTGAAAGCGGCGCGTGCCGTGTGGCTAAGCGGGGATGGCGTGGAG
This sequence comes from Pseudomonadota bacterium, assembly GCA_039027455.1. Taxonomy (GTDB): domain Bacteria; phylum Pseudomonadota; class Alphaproteobacteria; order Sphingomonadales; family Sphingomonadaceae; genus Erythrobacter. The sequence continues at coordinate 2,784 of JBCCKJ010000102.1, forward strand.
CATCGCTTCCATCACATCTCAACCGATGAAGTCTTTGGGTCTCTTCGAGAACATGATCCCGCGTTCAGCGAAACCACTCCTTACGCGCCCAATTCCCCTTATTCGGCCTCTAAGGCGGCGTCCGATCACTTGGTCAGGGCCTACCATCACACCTATGGGTTGGAGGTCACGACATCGAATTGTTCAAACAATTACGGTCCCTACCAATACCCGGAAAAGCTCATCCCGCTTTTCTTTTTGAACGCGCTTTCGGGCAAACCTCTACCGATTTACGGGGACGGCATGAACATGCGCGACTGGCTGCATGTTGAGGATCATTGCCGAGGTATTGAGGCCTGTCTGTTGAGCGGCAAGCCTGGCGAAACCTACAATATTGGTGGTGGCGCAGAATTGCCAAATATGGAGGTAATCGACACGATTTGCCGTGAAGTCGATACCGCGTTTGAAACAGTCGAAGGCCTGGCCGAGCGCTACCCCGACGCGCCAGCTGCCACAGGGAAGCCGAGCGACAGCCTAAAAACCTTCGTGACCGATCGCGCCGGTCACGACCGCCGGTACGCAATTGATGAGACAAAGGCCCGAGCTGAGCTCAAGTATCAACCAGAACGAACTTTCAGCGAAGGCCTCAGCCAAACGCTAAACTGGTATCTGGAAAACGAGCATTGGTGGAAGCCGCTCAGCACCTGATGCTCCTCTAAGAGCTAGTCATCGACGGGTCGCCTTTTGCCCACGGCTTGCCACGGCTGTCCGATGTGTTTCTCAAACTTATCGCGAAACGCCCAAAGCCAACCGACGCGGCGCTCGGCCAAGCCAGGCAGACTGAGCACATCGCCGCCGAGCCAGGGTTGGAAGGGGTTGCGACGCGCGTAAGACCAGATTTCAACTCTCTCGCCGGCGCGAACCGCAGGGCCCCGCGCGTGAAATCCTGCTGTATCCGCGACGACCAAAGTGTTGGCTTCGACTGGTAAAGCGTCCGCGGCTTGTAACTCCATATCCACCAAATCAGCTTCGTTGACCCTTGGTGATCCTCTAGCGGAAAGCCTATCAATCGTCTGTGGATCGGCGAGGCTACGGCGGCGCTCCCACTCAATGCGCTTGGAATTGAAATGGTGCGATCCGCGCACATAGGTGAACGGGCCATCTTCCCTGGCCACCGGACGCAAGAATAACCACGCCTTCATCGAGGCGTGAAAGCTATCGGCGTGAATCGCTTCCTGAGGATCAGGACCGTGATCGCCGCTGTTGCTGACAATGGTCTGGATGTAGTGCAGGGGTGTCGTGCGAAAGCTTGCCACGTAGTGAAATAGCGCGTTGATGTCTTTTCGAGAGAGAAGGCGTTTAAGCTCCGGAACAGCCTCGAGCATCGGCAAATCGACTGCCACGCGGCGCGTGATCGCATCACCCTGCCGCATCTCTCGCGCTTCCCACTCAGAACCAAGCAAGGCGTCGTGCAAGGCGGGAAAGTCTTCGGGGGGGACAACATCCTCGACGACGACAAAGCCATCACGTTCAAAGGCCTCAAGCCAGGCGGTTGGCACATGCTTGGCCAATCGAGAACGGCGCCAACGACACAGCTGATCCGCTATCCGCACTCGCAAAGTGTGCAATCCCATGCGGTTAAGACGCTGCGACCCGATCAACGGATGATCCAAAAAGCTCTTGGCTGTCGTTGCCAACTGGAGAACCCAGATCGGCATGAGCACCACAGCCTTCAGGGTGCGAAGGACAGCCATCGTTACAACGCTGTCTGCGACTTCGCTATTTGGTCAATAGCTAGGAGCTTCGTCGCCAGGGCTTCAAAACGCTCAAGCGGAAGCGCGTTCGGGCCATCAGAAAGCGCGTTGGCTGGATCGGGGTGGGTTTCCATAAACACTCCGGAAACACCCGCCGCCGCCGCTGCGCGCGCCAGAAGCGGCACATACTCACTTTGCCCACCAGACTTTGAGCCCAGCCCGCCCGGCTGCTGCACCGAATGGGTAGCATCAAAGACGACCGGGCATCCGGTCTCCGCCATGATGGAAAGACCGCGCATATCCGACACCAGAGTGTTGTATCCGAAAGACGTACCGCGCTCGCAGAGGAGGAAGTTATCCTGCGTGTGCCCTGCGTCCACCGCGGCCGCTCGAGCCTTGTCGACCACATTCTTCATGTCAGCCGGGGCCATGAATTGAGCCTTTTTTATGTTCACCGGTTTACCGGTCGAGGCAACGGCTGAGATAAAGTCGGTCTGCCGCGCAAGAAACGCCGGAGTTTGCAAGACATCGACCACCTCAGCAACAGGCTCAGCCTGGGACGGCTCATGCACATCGGTTAAAACGGGCAAGCCGGTTTGCGCCTTCACATTTTCGAGAATACGCAGCCCTTCATCAAGACCGGGCCCGCGAAACGAGGCACCTGACGTACGATTGGCTTTGTCAAAAGAGCTTTTGAAAATGAGCAGAATACCGAGCTTTTCAGCAATTTCAGCAAGCGCATCAGACACCTTTAAGGAGTGATCTTCGCTTTCGATCACACAAGGGCCTGCGATGAGAAACAGGGGGCTGTCGGCTGAAATGTCTCGACCGCACAGGATCATTTCGGTGGTATCCGCTTTCGATTTGGGCGCTCGCCTTGCCTGTTTCGATCATTCGTCGCAAGTCTTCGACCGTTTCGGCGCAAAATCATGTGCAAATTTCACTAATTAGCAGAGACGCGCTATGTCCATGTTTACCATTCGGATGGTACCAAGAGCACTAAGAAAAATTCGCTCAAGCAATAAAAAAGAAAATGACCGAAACAATTGCAAAACGCCACATAGCGTCCGCAGAGAAGACGTTAGGCATCGAAATCGATGGTTTGGAGCAGCTTAAGGCGGCTCTTCGGGAGACCGATCTTGGGCCCGCTTTTGAAGAATCCGTTGATATCTTTGCTAAGACTAAAGGCCGGATCGCGGTCACAGGTATCGGCAAGAGTGGGCACATTGCGCGCAAAGTTGCGGCCACGATGGTTTCAACTGGTACATCCGCGCATTACATCCACCCGACCGAGGCGAGCCACGGCGATCTTGGTCTGATTGATCACGAAGATGTGGTGCTGGCTTTTACGTGGTCCGGTTCGACCGCCGAACTGGGTGATATCGTGAGTTACTGCACGGCCAACAATCAAACTCTGATCGTCGCGACGGCGCATCCCCAAAACTGGATTGGAAAAGCGGCCGATATCTGCTTGGCTTTGCCGGAAGTTCCCGAAGCGTGCCCGAACGAACTGGCGCCGACGTCCTCCACCACGATGCAAATGGTTCTTGGTGACGCGCTCGCCGTTGCGCTTATGGAGGCGCGAGGGTTTTCGCCTCACAATTTTCGCGCGTTTCATCCCGGTGGCCAACTCGGCGCTCGCCTGACGACGCTCAACCAGATCATGGCGACGGGGGAAGCGCTGCCCAAAGTCGACCGCGACGCCACGCTGCGAAACGCGACCATCGAGATGAGCCGCAAACGTTTTGGCTGCACCGCGGTGGTCGATGAACACAACAATTTGATCGGGGCCTTTACTGATGGCGACCTTCGACGGTCTATCACAGTCCATGATCTTGATGAGAACATCGCCGCGCACATGTCGGAACATCCGGTCACGGCGAGCCGTTCGACGCTTTCTGTTGATGCGCTAGCGCTGATGAACGAGAGCGCGGTCTCGGTTTTGTTTGTGACCGAGAAAGAGAAGCTGGTGGGCATAGTTCACATGCACGATCTCGTTCGGCTTGGGATCAAGTGACGCGCGCCCAGATCGTTATCGGAAATCGCGCTTCATGAACGAGACCGAGAGCGACTGCGCGCGACATGACCTGATCGTAGTCCCGGCGCGCTTCGGCTCGACACGCCTCCCTGGAAAGCCCCTCTTAAAGATCGCTGGGCGCACGCTGTTGGAGCGCGTGGTGGCCAACGCGGTGCGCGCCGCCGAAAGGCTGCAAGACTGCAGCGTCCTCGTGGCCACCGACGATGAGCGGATCGGAGCGCACGCCGAAGGTCTTGGCGTCCGTGTTGTGATGACCGCGCCTGAGCTCGACTCAGGCAGTTCGCGCGCGCACGCGGCCGCTAGCCAACTGGCGCAAAAGCCGACTGGCGTCATCAACCTCCAAGGCGATGCGCCCTTCATTTCGCCAGAGATTATAGCTGAGCTTATCGCTGCGTTGCGAGCGGGCGATGCCCCTGTGGTAACGCCTGTCTATCAGCTCGATTGGGACGGCCTTGATCGGCTTCGCCGTCACAAACTCAACGCTCCATTCAGCGGCACAACATGCGTGCGCAGCAAGCAAGGCAACGCGTTGTGGTTTTCGAAGAACATCCTGCCAGCCCTGCGCGATGAAGACATGTTGCGCAGGGAGCCCAAATCTCCGGTTTGGCAGCATCTGGGCCTCTACGCGTATTCGTTTGAAGCGCTCGATTGGTTCGTAGGCAACCCGCAAGGCCATCACGAAATCCTGGAGAGCCTCGAGCAGCTTCGCTTCCTCGAAAACGGATGGCGCATTGCGACCGTCGCGGTGGACCCTCCGCCGCACGCCTCGTCAGGCATCGACACTCAGTTTGATATCGAGCTCGCTGAACAGGCCATCGCCCGTTTCGGCGACCCATACGACGCCTAAGCCATTTTTCACTAGCGTGAGGCTCAAGGGGAGCGAGGCGCTTGAAGTCGCCTATTCAGACGCTAGAAGCCGCGAGAATGTTCGTCATTGCGCGCCACGGCAACACCTTTGAAAACGGTGAAATCCCTCGACGGATCGGAGCGCGCACCGACTTGGCGTTAACGGCGACGGGTCTCGAGCAAGCGCGTGCCTTGGGACGGCATTTCGCCCGACAATCGCTTCGCTTCGATCGCGTGTTCACATCGCCACTTACTCGGACGCAACAGACAGTCCGCGCCATCTTGGCTGAGCAGGATGAGCCAAAGCACTCTGAACCCAGGGAATTTTTGCGAGAGATTGATTACGGTCCGGACGAGAACCAACACGAAGACGCGGTACGCAAGCGAGTTGGCGCGGCGGCGCTAGACGCTTGGGACAGTAAAGCGGAACAGCCCGAAGGCTGGGTCGTAGGCGCCGAGCATCGAATGGCGGCATGGCGAGACTTGTTCAATGATCCGCAGTCGTCTGAGCAAACAACCCTTTTGGTGACCAGCAACGGCGCGGCCCGC
>JBCCKJ010000103.1:0-7933 GCA_039027455.1 Pseudomonadota bacterium
CGCCGCGAGGAATTCGCCCGCGAAGGCTGGGATGCGGTGGTCGATGTCAATCTCAACTCGGTGATGGATGTGGCGCGCGCGTTCCATCCGGGGCTGGCTGAGAATGGCGGGCGCATGGTCGTCATCAGTTCGGTGGCCGGGTTCAAATCGACCATGGGCACGCCCGCTTACGCGGCCTCCAAACATGGGGCGGTGGGCCTTGTCAAAACGCTGGGCGAGGCGTGGGCCAGGGATGGCATCCGCGTGAACGGCATCGCGCCGGGACTGGTGCGGACCAAGATCACCGCCGTGACGACCGAGCACCCGGAGCGTCTGGAGGCGAGCCTGAGATCCATCCCGATGCGCCGCATGGGCACGCCGGAGGACATGGCCGGCGCGGCACTGTTCCTCGCGTCCCCGCTTTCGTCTTATGTCACTGGCCAAACGCTGGTGGTCGATGGCGGGCTGACGCTGAGCTAAGGCGATTTAGTTGAGCGAGTGTCTCCGTTTTTGGGGTGGAAAGCGGACGGTCTGGTCTAGTTCCCAGCTCTCGGGAACGCGTCATTTCCAACTTTATAGGCCTTTTGCACTACGTCTTGGTTCTGGCGATAGGTCTGGAAACCTTGCGCTTCATAGTAGTGTAGCGCCGCCGGATTGTCGGAGCCGATATACGCGTCGATCTTGAGCAAGCCTGCCGCCTCTGCCGCCACTTTAGTGACTGCGAAGAGCGCCGTTCCCACTCCTTTGCGATGAGCGAGCGGGCTGATATGCGTTCCTACAATACCCCAGCCATGAGGCACATCGTAGGGATTGCCAGGCCATGATCGAACGAGCGATTGGAAGCCGATTAGATTTCTCTGCTCGTCGATCGCGACGGAGCATCGAACACTCTCCGGGTGATTGATGTAATTGGACACCATGAAGGAGGGCTCGGTGCGCCTTTGGCGACCTGTATGCGCTATGATCGCCCGAAGTACGTTGCTCATTGCCTCGGCGTCATCGGTGACCGCTTCGCGAACTTCCATTGCTATCCTCTAGGGCTAAAACAGTGTTTGCGTATGAACTGGACCTAAAGCGTCGGCAACGTCCGAGGTTAGGACGCAAGCGGACATTCGAATTTCCTACGGCTCGCCTTCCGCGTAGGGAAATGGGCATGATCGTATCGGCGCCCGGCCTCGGAACATCCCCTCTTAAAGGCAGCGCACGCTTGGTCGGGTTTTTGTCCTTAAGACCGTGTTCCATGTGGTCCATGTCTCGACTAAGTGATTGTAAACACGAAACGCGCGTGTTGGAGAGGAAACACCCATGAAGTTCACTCGGCTTGGCCCCAGCGGGCTTTCGGTTTCACGTCTGTGCCTCGGCTGTATGACCTATGGCGACAAGAGCAAGGGCTGGCACGGCGATTGGTTGCTTGATGAGAGCGAGAGCCGCCCGTACTTCCGCGCGGCGTTGGAAGCGGGGATCAACTTCTTCGACACCGCAAACGGCTATGCGGGCGGCACCTCGGAAGAGATCACCGGCAAACTATTGAAAGAGATGGCGCGGCGCGACGAGATCGTGGTGGCGACCAAGGCGTTCATCCCATGGCGCAACGCGCCCAACACCGGAGGCCTCTCGCGCAAAAGCTTGATGCAAGCGGTCGACGACAGCCTGACGCGGCTGGGGATGGACTATGTTGACCTGTTCCAGATCCACCGTTGGGACGACGCAACCCCTATCGAGGAGACGATGGAGGCGCTGCACGACATCGTGAAGGCGGGCAAAGCGCTCTACATCGGCGCGTCGTCAATGTTCGCATGGCAATTCGCGAAGGCGCAGGAGACCGCGCGCGCGAACGGGTGGACCCCCTTCATCTCGATGCAGAACCAGTTGAATCTGCTGTACCGCGAGGAAGAGCGCGAGATGCTGCCTTTATGCGAGGATGAAGGCGTGGGCGTGATCCCGTGGAGCCCGCTCGCGCGCGGGCGGCTGGCGCGGCCGCTGGGCGAGAGCACGGTGCGATCGGACACCGATGGCTTTGGCAAAGTGATCTATCCCGAGGATGAAGCGGACAACGCGGTCATCAACGCGCTGGCCGGTGTGGCTGAAGCGCGCGGCGTGCCCATGGCGACGCTTGCGCTGGCCTGGCATTTCACCAAGCCTGCGGTCGCGGCTCCGATCATCGGCGCAACCAAGCCGCATCATATCGAAGCGGCGGTGGCGGCGCTGGAGGTGGAACTGAGCGATGAGGAGATTGCCACGATCGAAGGGCCCTACCGCGCGAAGTTCCCAACAGGGATGGGTATGGCGATGCCCGCTATGGATCAAGTTACGGTGATAGGGGAGGGCTAAAACGAAATCCTCGATTTCGTAAGCGCGACGGCGCGCCCGCAGGTGCCACGTTGGCCCGGATTGGCCGGAGGGATCAGCGCCGAGGACAATACAAAAGAGCCGCCCGGTTTCCCGAGCGACTCTCAAGGGTAAGCTTGTAAGGCTGGCTTAGAACTCTTTCGAGACACCCAGCGAGAAGACCGTGCCGACTTCAAACGTGTTGATTTCGATCCGGTTGGTTCCGTTGTCCTGAAATTCGAAATTGTCACGGCCGAAGATGTTGCGGATCTGTAAGTTCACTTCGATCCCGCCAAGGAAATCGAGCTCCGATCGCGCGACAAGGTCGACAGTAAGGCCGGGATCTTCGACCACGTCGGGCAGCGGACCACCACGCAGGGTGACGCGTTCGCTCGCGTAGTTAAAGAGAACCGTGAGCTGCTGGACCTTCTCGGTGTCCTCAACGCTCAGCGACAGGTTGGCGATGTGGTCCGACTGACCCACGAGAGGCGCGCCGTCGTCGAATAACAGCGAGGCGTCCTGCGTCGGGTTACCCACGATCGGCGCAATGTCGCCCGGTTGAACCGAGATTTCCGACTGCGTGTAGGTGTAGTTCGCCTGGATCAGGACCTGCTTCGTTTCAAAGAAGCTGCCGCCCAGATCATAAAGGTCAATGCCGTACACCGCGTCGACCTCAATACCGTAGAGTTCAGCGCCGGGCGCGTTGGCAAAGCCGGTGCGGATCACACCCGAAGCCGACTGAAGCGTGTTCTCAATCGGGTTGTCGATGTCCTTGTAGAAACCGGCAACGCTGATCCGATCGGGGCCGCCCAGATAGTATTCAAGGCGCGCTTCGATATTGAGCAGCTCACTGTCGTCGAGCAGCGGGTTACCGACGAACTCACGGTTGCTTTCCGGATCGAAGTAAACCTGTTCCACCAATTCGCGGAACTGCGGGCGCGCGATTGTCTGCGAGGCCGAAACGCGGAACTGCAGATCATCCACCGGCTCCCAGGTGATCGTACCACTGGGAAGGAAGTAATCGTTGAACAGGTTGGTCGGTGTCGCGCCCGCGATCGGGGTGTTGAACACCGACTGGTCCAGCGCCACGATCTGCGAGGCGTCTTCGTAGCGAAGACCCGCTTCGACCGTGATGGTGTCGGTCGGAACCCAGCGCGCAAGACCATAACCCGCGTGGATTTCAAGCGCCGCATCGAACACCGGGAAGGGCGTCGCTTCGGTCAGCGTGACGTTGAAACCGGCGAGGGTCGAGCCGTTGATGATGTCTCCCGGACGACGCAAACCCAGCGCCGGGACGAGCGAATCGTCCAGCATAGCCTCGGTGTTGGGATCGCCGGCGATAAACGGGCGGAACTCGCGACTTTCCGACCGGCGATCGGTGTCCGAGTAGGAGTAACCGGCGCTCAGCGTCAGAGAATCGAGCAATTCGTAGCTAAGGTCGATCCCGCCGAACAGCAGTTCTTCTTGCAGATCATCAAATGCCACCGTCGAAATGCCGGCGTCAGAGAGCTGGTTGAAGTAAGCTACGAACTCGTTCCCGAACGGATCGCCCGAGAAGTTGGTGCGCGTGTAGCTGAAATTGGTGTTGAAGGGCGCTTCACGGTCGGTGCGCGCGTATCCGCCACGCAAATCGACATCGAGCCGATCAAAGTCGAGTTCCGCCACAAGCTGACTGTCGATCAACTGGCGTTCAAACCAAGCGGTCTGCTGGTTGATGAAGTCAAACCCGGTTTCCCCCGGGAAAACGTCAAAGCCTTCCGCAAGACGCGCGGTTTTCAGCGTGTCGCGAATAAACAGGTTTGTCCAACGTACGGTGTGATCACCCACGTCGAGGCCCAGGCCCAGAAGGCCGTTTACCAGCACGTTTTCATCGGTGATGAAAGTTTCCTGCTGCTGGAAAACCTCAGACAGGTCGCCGCTGCCGCTTTGGCTCAGAACCGAACGGTTTCGCAGCGTGTTCTTGATACCGGCCGTAGCGATAACCCCGAGATAGGTGTCGCCACCAAGGTCAAAAGAGAGGCCACCAGTAAGCGAGCCTGAGAAGTTCGGGCGCTGGTCTTCAACGCGTTGCAGCGTCACGAGATTGGTCGGGAAGAGTTGCCCGGCAATGCCCTCGCTGACCTCAATCGGCACGGTGCCAATACGCTCGCCGCTGTCAAAGAAGGACTGGAGGTTCGACGGAATATCGCGGTTGCCGTTGTCAAACCCGAAGGAATCCCAGTCCGAACCAAAGTAGGTCAGACCGTTTTCAAAGGTCGTCTCGGTGTCGCCGCTTACGCCAGCGCTGATTTTCAGGAAGTTCTCAACCGGCACCGCTTTGGTGGTGAGGTTGATTACGCCCCCGCCAAATTCAGCGGGATAGTTGGCGGAATAGGTTTTCTGAACCAGCGAAGAGGCTACCACGCTAGTCGGGAAAATGTCCAGCGGAACAACGCGGCTAAGCGGTTCGGGGCTGGGAAGGGGGAGGCCGTTGAGCAGCGCGAGCGAGTAGCGATCACCAAGACCGCGCACAAAGACGCGTCCGTTGCCCACAAGCGAAAGACCCGTGACCCGGCCAAGCGCTCCAGCGATGTCGCCCTCACCGGTGCGCTCGATCGCCTCTTCGGAGAGAACGTTCAGAACCTGGGTGGAGTTGCGCTCAGGATTGCGCGTGCGGCGACCGGTGACGATGATGTTGCCACCGCCTGGTACCGAGATATCGGGCTCTTCAACTTCTTCTTCGTCCTGAACCCCATCGACTTCCTCGGTGAGAGCATCCACTTCGTGAGGGGCAGGTTCGGAGTTCGATTGGGCGTGGAGCGCCGCTGGAAAAGTCAGCGACGTTGTAAGAAGCAGCAGCCCTGCCAGGCGCGTGCCGGTCGACATAATGCAAGACCCCCTCGTTTTAGGTCTGAAAATAATGGTGAGCCGTTGTTTTTTGACTCTGCAAACATGTGAAAGAGGGGGCGCCGCGCGAGAACGCTGCGCCCCCTCTTTCCAAAGGGCGCGATTAGTAGACGGGCAACGAGGTGCAGTCGCCGGTGGCGCTGCCAAAGTCCTGGATGTCCGAGTTACAGGTCCAGTCCCCGAAGTCTTCGGAAAGGTCGCTTTCAACCGCACCCACGAAGGTCGAGGCGCTGAAGAACGAGGAGAGCGCGGTCGGATCGAAAGCGGCTACGCCGTTTTCGTTCGCACCGTTCACCAAGTTGTTGGTCAGCGAGAGGGTGAAGGTGAAGTCGTTGTTCATACCCGCGTCAACGACATCCTGAACTTGCTGGTCGCTGGGGCCATCATCGCCGCGTGTCGGACGGGTCACGCCGTCGCAAACAACCGATTCAATCGCGATGATCGCGTTGAGCGTTGGGGTTTCGTCAATGCGCAGGCATACATCGTCTGCGGTGTCCACATCGACAACGCCGTTGGTGATACCAAGAGCCGCTCCGCCGCGCGCACGGATCGCTTGGCCCGAGGCCGACGAACGCTGCACGAAGGTGAAGTTGTTCACGACCATGCGGCTTTGTGGAAGCGCATCGCCCGGTGTGCCGTCAGCGAGATCGTCCGGCGAGTCGAATTCGATGATGCTGTCACCGGTGTTGGTGCGCTGCACGACAACCGCCGTTTCGATGTTGGCGTCGACACCTGAGTCTGCGTCGATCGAGTCGTCCGAGGCGCCGATCACGGCGAGTTCGCTCATGTCGACTGCGCCGCCGAAGAATTCAACGCCGTCGTCCGAGCTGTTGAACGAAAGGACATGGTTGAATTCAGTGCCACGACCGGTACCGCCTGTGGTGAGACACTGCAGCTCGTTGCCTTGGGTCAGTTCGAAGCCGCAGAAGCGCATCTGCACATATTCAAACGTGCCCGAATCGTCGTCCGCATCACCGCCGCCGAAGAAGAAGGTCGTAGCCGACCCTTCCAGACGCTGCTGACAGGTGGCGTTTGCGGTCGGGTTGCCTGGCGTGTTGAAGATTAGGTCCTGACAGTCCGAAACCGGGGCGCGGCCGAGGAGAACGATGCCGCCCCATTGCGCTTGCGAGTTGTCGGTGTTGAGACCTTGCACGTTATCACGGCTCGTAAAAACGATCGGCATCGTGGGGGTGCCGCTGGCGTCGATTTCGTTCCCGCGGTTCACAATAAGGGCCGAAGCGGCCTGAGCGAAGAAGATCGAACCGGGTTCGATTGTCAGCGTGACTTCGGTGTCGGTGCTAGAAAAGCCTTCGTCATCGCCGACGGTCACCGTGTCCTGGATTTCGTAAAGAAGCCCATCGATAAATGGTAACGTGTCATCGGTGTCGAAGGTCACGGGCAAAGTGCAAACGCGATACTCGCCCGTTGGGCCAGTGATGGTTCCGCCGTCCGTGAGGCCGCCGGTCGAAGCGATCGTCGGGCAACCGTTTGCAGGAGTGACGGGGGCAACCGTCGGCGTTGGGTCCGGCGTGGGGTCCGGCGTCGGGGCTGGGTCGGGCGTCGGGTTGTTGATGATGATGTCGCCAGATGTGCCGGGCGAGACAATTTCATCGGCGCCGCAGCCCGCCAAAGCGATAAGACTGCAACCAAGTACGAGAGTGCGTTGTATCATTTTCACAGCGAGCGGTCCCCTGAGTGTCCGAGAATCAAAAGCGCTAATTAGTTAGTCGCGGGGCCTCCGCTACGGATGCCGGATGACAGAATTTGGACAGCGTTACAGGGAGAAGGCAATTCTGAAATAAAGACTCTAATGTGACATTTGTGACAGATTTATTATGGATAAGTGACAGCGATCACCACAATGTGACATCCTATTTTTTCAATAAAAACAGATACTAAAGGCGGGTAAAAGACCAAAAAAAGACAATATGACGCTTTTGTTGCAATTGTTTCGAAATGAAGGCATGTTCTCTCCAACGATTAAGGAGAAGAGACATGACACTCACAGCAGCCGCCGTTGCGGCACTCTTGGTCGCTTCTGCCCAGGCCCCGCTGGCGGTCGCCGACTCGCCGACTAACGAATCGATTGAGCTGGCTTCCGAGCAGCTGGTCAAAGGTCGATCAGCCAGCGCGATCACTTCGCTTGAGCGAAGCGTGGAGGCGGCACCGGAAGATCCGGCCTTGCTTATCAATCTGGGTATTGCGCACGCGCAAAACGGCGACACCGAAACCGCTCGCGCGATGTTTCAGCGCGCGCTGGTAAGTCCGGATGTGACCGAACTTGAGACCGCTGATGGAAACGCGGTCGATTCCCGTCGGCTCGCGCGCAAAGCGATCCGCATGCTCGAGGCCGGCGAATTCACAACCCGCCTTTCGCGCCGCGATTAAGCGACGTTAGTTGCGGAACCGCCTGGCCAAACCAGCTTTAGGTCCCGCGTAAGACGCATCGGGCGATAGATCCGAGCGCACGCTTACACTCTTAGAACGCCATGCGCTTAGCGGCGCGTGGCGTTTTTTGAGTGAAACGTTAACCTCATTGCGATACTCTGCTTTATCCCAAAATGTGCGCTGTCACCCGTTTGTCATGTAGAGACGACAAGGGTCCGGCCACTTGGAGTGGTGCAGATGATTCACGCGCGAGCCTCGCGCCTTTTCTTAGCTGGAGTTTTGGCTGCGACCGTTTCGCTGGCCAACGCGCCCGCGCGCGCCGATGTCATAGAAGTGAGCTCGGATGGGGCGA